>JAHAYB010000111.1 GCA_018384835.1 Comamonas sp. | reverse complement strand
TAAAGAAGCCAAGGCCGCACAAGCGCCCACCCCCGCCCCAAACGCCCCTATCCCACCCGCCCCCAACGCCCCTATCACCCCCCCCGCAGAAGACCCCAATGCCAAGGCCGCAGCGGCCATTGCCGCCTATGTAGAGGCGCAGGGCTTGGGCTTGGAATCTTTGCAAGTAGCCTTTGACGGCAGCCAGGGCAAAGTGACCGTGCAAGGCGCAGCCCCCACCCAGGCGGCCAAAGAGAAAGTCACCCTGTGCTGCGGCAACGTGGCCAGCGTGCAAGAGGTGGAAAACCTCATGTCCGTCACCAACCCCGAGCCTGAAGCCCAATACCACGACGTAGTGCGTGGCGACACCCTGAGCGCCATTGCCAAAAAATACTACGGCAACGCCAACAAATACCCCGTGATTTTTGAGGCCAACAAGCCCATGCTCAGTCACCCCGACAAAATCTACCCCGGCCAAAAACTGCGCATTCCGCCCCTGACTGAATAAGGCTGAATAAGTCAGCACGCGCCCCAAGCAAAACGCCCTGCCTTTGCCGCAGGGCGTTTTTGTTTTGACGGTGGCTGACTGCCCTATCAGCTTTGCACCCAGGGCAAGCCGCGTTTGCGCCAGCCGTTGCGCTGGCCGCGTTGTTGGTGCTCGTCCAAATCGCCCTCAAAGCCTTCCAGAATGTTGTACGCCTCTAGCCCCAAAGCCGTGGCGCGGCGTGCAGCGGCAATAGAGCGCACGCCGCTGCGGCACAGCAGCACCAGCTTTATGCCTGCTGGGGCGGCAGCCTGGATTTGCACATCAAAATCAGCGTTTTCCACCATGCCTGGCCATTGCTTCCACACCACCGAATGGCTGCCGGGTACCTGCCCCACCCAAGCCAGTTCAGCGCTGGAGCGCACATCCACCAGCACGGCCTGACCGGCCTGCACCCACTGCCAAGCCACTTCGGGGCTAATATCGCCCGCATAGCCTTCGGCGCTTTGTACAGCGCTTGGTACGGTGTTTTGTACGGCGGCGGTGTGATTGCTTGTTTGCGTCATTGCGCGTTCCTTCCTACTGTTTGCTCAAAACATGTTTGCGACTTGGGTTCATGTTATCGCCTTGATGTTATCGCCTTGTCGTGCCAGCGCCATTGTGCCTGGGGCGCAGACCCGCTACTTTTCCTGACAGGCTCACGCCTGTAATGCGCCCTCAGCCGTATTTGCCCCACAATAAGGGGCTAACGCCAACCGCTGGGTTGGTGTTTTTCTGCCCACCCTTCCCATTTTCCCATTCGCCCTGTTCTGAACGCCTTATGACTGCTTCCTGGACCCTGGCTGCCCGCGCTGCCAAGATGAATTCTTCCGCCATCCGCGAAATCCTCAAGCTCACCGACCGGCCCGGCATCATCAGCATGGCTGGCGGCCTGCCCTCGCCCAAAACCTTCCCCATCAGCGCTTTTGATGCGGCCAGCCAAGCCGTTTTGCAGCGCGATGGTGCTGCCGCCTTGCAATACTCCACCACCGAAGGCTATTTGCCCCTGCGCCAGGCCGTGGCCGATATGCTGCCCTGGGATGTGGACCCAGAACAGGTGCTGATTGTGGGCGGCTCGCAACAGGCGCTGGATTTGGTGGCCAAGGTGTTTATGGATAAAGGCAGCCGCATTCTGGTAGAGCGCCCCACCTACCTGGGCGCATTGCAAGCCTTCGCCCCGATGGAGCCCATCCCCGTGGGCGTAGCCAGTGATGATGAAGGCATGCTGGTCGAAGATTTTGCCGCCCAAGCCGGCAGCGGCGCAGACAAAGCACGCCTTGCCTATGTGCTGCCCAACTTCCAAAACCCCACAGGCCGCACCATGAGCGAAGAGCGCCGCCAAGCGCTGGTGGAAAAGGCGCGGGAACTCAACATCCCCCTGCTGGAAGACAACCCCTACGGCGACCTGCGCTTTGAAGGTGACGCCCCCCTGCCCCTGGCCGCCCGCAACCCCGAGGGGGTGATTTACATGGGGTCGTTTTCCAAAGTGCTGGCTCCAGGTCTGCGCCTGGGCTTTGTGGTTGCGCCCAAAGCCATCTACGGCAAACTGGTGCAGGCCAAGCAGGCGTGCGATTTGCACACCCCCACCTTCAACCAGCGCTTGGTGGCAGAGGTGATGCAGAACAACTTTCTGGACGGGCATATCCCCACCATTCGCAGCCTCTACAAAGCCCAGCGCGATGTGATGCTAGCCGCCTTAGAGCGCGAAATGACCGGCCTGGATGTAAGCTGGACGCGCCCCGTAGGCGGCATGTTCCTATGGGTGCGCCTGCCCCAGGGCATGGACGCGCAGCAACTGCTGCCCCTGGCCGTGGATAGGGGCATGGCCTTTGTGCCGGGCGCACCGTTTTATCCCACCGACCCTGAGGTCAACAGCCTGCGCCTGTCTTACGTTACCGTCTCGCCCGCGCAGATTGACCAAGGTATTGCCGCTCTGGCCGAGGCTATTCGTGCCTACCCAGGCCAGTAAGCCGGGTTTGATGTTGCACTTGCGCAACGAAATTTGACAAATCGTCCTCACAAACAGACATTCTCTTTGCGAATAGGCCGCGCCTCTGGTGCAATAGCGCCAGCTTCCCGCAAAGGAGGTTGGCGCGAGCCGCTCAAAAGCGCCGCCGCGCCCTCTCTGTCAACCTTGGAGTAATTGCAATGAAAAAATCCCTCATCGCCCTGGCTGCTCTGGCCGCTACCGGCGCAGCTATGGCTCAGTCTTCTGTAACTCTGTACGGTGTTGTTGACACCGGCCTGACCTACAGCAAAGGCGCTGAATCCGTTTATGGCCTGACCCACGTGGGCGGCAACGTCAACAGCCGTCTGGGCTTCCGTGGTGTGGAAGACTTAGGCAACGGCCTGAAAGCCACTTTCAACCTGGAAGCTGGCATTGGCGTGGACGATGGTACTGACTACTTCACCGGCTCTGGTATGGCTTTCCGTCGTACCTCCACCGTTGGTCTGGAAGGTGACTTCGG
>JAHAYB010000064.1 GCA_018384835.1 Comamonas sp. | reverse complement strand
ATGTGGGTGCGGCCTAAGCGCTATTCCTATCCGCTGGAGCAGGGGCAGCATTCCATTTTTGCAACACTGTGTTGGCTGCCCCACTGCTGGCAAAGTGGTGGAAAAGCCCCAGCTATAGGCTCATACTGAATCCATATTGCTTCAAGGAGTTCTGTCATGAGCCACCCCAGCCCCATTCTGCGCAGCCTGCCTTTGGGCACGCAATGGCCTTGCATTGACCCGTTTCTGTTCTGCGCCCACCACAAGGACGATTACCCTGCCAGCAACGGCGCTTACGGCCCGGTCAGCGGCTTGGAAGGGCGCTCATTGGGCAATGACTTCAGCGGTAAAGACGGCTGGAATATGTACCACGGCCGCAGCGTGCCGGGCTTTCCCGTCCACCCGCATCGTGGCTTTGAAACTGTTACCTTGGTGCGCGAGGGGCTGCTGGACCACAGCGATTCCCTAGGCGCAAAAGCCCGCTTTGGCGGCGGCGATGTGCAGTGGATGACCGCTGGCAGCGGCGTGCAGCACACCGAGATGTTCCCCCTGCTCAAGAGCGACGCGCCCAACCCCCTGCTGCTGTTTCAGATTTGGCTGAACCTGCCCGCTAGCCACAAGATGGAGCCAGCCCACTTCACCATGTACTGGGATGAAACCATCCCCCGCCTGCACCACCAAGACGCGGCGGGCAAGCACACCACCGTCACCATCGTGGCCGGTGCGCTTGCGGGTGCGCCCCAGCCCTTGCCCCCGCCGCCTGCCTCTTGGGCAGCGCAACCGGGCAGTGATGTGGCCATCTGGCATATCGAGCTGCAAGCCGGTGCAAGCTGGACGCTGCCCGCCGCTGTGGGCGCAGACACCCAGCGCATGTTGTACTGGTTTGCGGGCGATGCGCTGAACCTGGCAGGCCAAGCGCTACCCGGCCAAGCCGCCATGCAGGTGCAGGCCGACCAAGCCTTGGCGCTGCACAACAGCGGCAGCACCGCCGTGCAACTATTGCTGCTGCAAGGCAAGCCGATTGCAGAGCCAGTCGCACGCTATGGCCCCTTTGTGATGAATACCGAGCAAGAAATCCACCAAGCCATTGCCGACTACCGCCGCACCCAGTTTGGCGGCTGGCCTTGGCAGGAGGAAGCCCCCGTTCACGGCGCAGAGCCAAAGCGCTTTGCCCGCCGCCCCGGTCAGGTGAAGGATGAGTTGCCGCCAGCGGCAGCCGCACCAGCTTTGGCAGGGGCTAGCGCCTAAGCGACAATGGCTGCTTTTTCTTATCCCTCCTGAAAGAGCAGCCATGCAAATTACCCAAGATACCGCCGTCACCTTGCAATACACCCTGCGGGAAGTTGCCGCCAATGGGCAACCCGGCGCGGTGCTAGATAAAGGCCATACCGCCTACCTGCACGGTGGCTATGAAGGCATCTTCCCCAAGGTGGAGGCCGCGTTGACAGGCAAAGCCGTGGGCGAGCGCATCAACCTAACGCTGGCCGTAGAAGAGGCGTTTGGCGCACGCGACGAGAGCCTGGCACGCAGCATCCCCAAAAGTGAATTTCCTCCTGGGGTCAAAGTCGGTGGCCACCTGCGCGGCACGAATGACCAAGGCCAGCCACAAAGCTATCGCGTGCTCAAAATTAAAGGGCCGGTGGTGCTGCTGGATGGCAACCACCCCCTAGCGGGCAAAGCCTTGCAGTTTGAAGCCAGCGTGACCAAAGTGCGTGCCGCCTTGCCAGTGGAAATTGAGCACCGCCATGTGCATGGTGAGCACGGGCATCAGCACTAACCACCGTAACCGTCGGCACAAAGCAAGCAATTGCCCACCGCCATACCAAACAAGCTGGCTAGGCGCTTGCGCTGTTTAAGCACTGCCCTATCTTTGCTAATCAGCAACGCCTGCTGCTGGGCGGCCAGATCCCAGAAGTGCTGGTCATCCGGGTCAGTACAGCTCAGGCGCACTGGCGGGGCAGCGGGCAAGATTTGCGCCTCTGCATCAAAGGCGGCCAGTACGCTGGCCACGGTTTTGCCGTAGAAGGCCACACGCGGGGCAATCTGGCTGTAGGTCAGCACCCGCTCCAGCTCCAGGCGCTGGGCGGCATCACTCACCCAGCGCAATTGCCCTTGCTTCAAGAGCTGGCGAACGGGGGCAACTTGCGGCTCATCAAACACCAGCAAATCCAGCACGATATTGGTATCGAGCACCACTGGGCGGGGCGTTACGCCTTGGTAGCTGGCATTGCAAGCAGGCCAGTGCAAAATAATTTTTAGAGCGGCCACAACTTATTGATTCCCAAGGTTTTCCCCAGCGGCTTTACGCGGCTTGGGGCTGCCTTGCACCAAGTCAAAGCGGAACAGGCGGCATTCGATGGGGCCGTTCCATAACGGGGTGCGGCGTGATTCTTTCAGCCGCATTTTGCCGGGCAGTTTGAGGTCGGGGGTGAGCATCCAGGCGCTCCAGCCGCTGAAATTTTTCTTCCAATGGCTGGCTAGTTGGCTGAAAAACTCCACGCCGTCTTCGGTTTGTGCGGTTTCGCGGCCTGCGCGTTCTACCACGTCCATGCGCTCGCGGGCGCTGCGTCCGGCGCTGCCTGCGGCGGCTATGCGTTCGCCATAGGGTGGGTTCATCAACAAAATGCCCGGCTGGGCGCTGGGCGGCATGCGTTGCAGGGCATCACCACCGCGCAGTTGCACGGTGTTGGCCACACCGGCGCGTTCGGCGTTGCGCTGGGCAAAGTCCACCATGCGGTGGGCAATGTCAGAGCCGTAAATGGGCACGGGGCTTTCATCCAGAATCTGCGCCTCGGCCTCATCAAGCATGGCCTCCCAGACATGGGGCTGGAAGGGCAGCAGCTTTTCAAAAGCGAAGCGGCGCAGAATGCCCGCCGGAATTTTGCGGGCGATTTGCGCTGCCTCTATCACCACTGTGCCGCTGCCGCAGCAGGGGTCGTACAGGGGCTCGGGGTCGTCGCCGTGCGGGTTCCAGCCGGTGGCGGCAATCATGGCGGCGGCCAGGGTTTCCTTGAGCGGCGCATCGCCCTTGTCTTCGCGCCAGCCGCGTTTGAACAGGGCTTGGCCAGAGGTGTCGATATACAGCGTGGCCTGGTCGGTGGTCAGGTGCAGGTGGATGCGCACATCCGGGCGGCGCGTATCCACACTAGGGCGCACGCCCTGGCGCTTGGCGCGAAAGCGGTCGGCCACGGCATCTTTGACGCGCAGGGCGGCAAAGTTCAGGCTGGTCAGCGGGCTGTGCTGGGCAGTCACTTCAATTTTGAAGGTCTGCTGGGGGTTGAACCAAATCTCCCACGCCACTTGGCTAGCGGCGCGGTAGAGGTCGTTTTCATTGCGGTATTCGGCCAGGTGCAACTCAATCAGCACGCGCTGCGCCAGGCGGCTGTGCAGGTTGAGCAGCATGACATCGCGCCAAGCGCCGCGCAGCATCACGCCGCCGCGCCCGACTAGCAGGTCTTGCCCACTGGCAGCGGTGATGGCGTGGACCTCATCGGCCAGCAAGCCCTCTACGCCAGCGGCGCAGGGGAGGAATAGGTGTAGTTGGTTCATAAGTTGCTTATAGCTGTTTGCGCAAGCTGGCCACAGGGATTTGCAGCGCTTCGCGGTATTTGGAGACGGTGCGGCGGGCGCACTCTATGCCTTGTTGTTGCAGTTGCTCAGCAATTTTGGCATCAGACAGGGGTTTTTTCGGGTCTTCGGCGGCGATGAGCTGCTCAATCACCGCCCGCACGGCGGTGCTGGAGGCGCTGCCGCCGGTATCGGTTTCCAGCGCCGAGCCAAAGAAGTATTTCAGCTCAAACGTGCCCTGGGGCGTGGCCATGTATTTGCCGTTGGTTACGCGGCTGATAGTGGATTCATGCAGCTCCAGCGCCTGGGCAATTTCGCGCAGCACCAAGGGGCGCATGGCGACCGGGCCATGCTGGAAGAAGCCGCTTTGCTGCTGCACGATGGCCTGCGCCACGCGCAAGATGGTGTCAAAGCGCTGCGCCAGGCTTTTGACCCACCAGCGCGCTTCTTGCACCTGTTGTTGCAGGGCGGGGTAAGAATCAGCGGCAGCGCCATCTGGCTGGCGTGGGCGGGCTTCCCGTAGGGCGCTGGCATAGGTTTCATGCACGCGCAGGCGGGGCAAGACTTCGGGGTTGAGCTGCGCCACAAAACCCCGCCCCTGGGAGCGCACGATGATGTCTGGCCGCATGGCGTATTGCTGCACGGGTGCAAAGGCGCGGCCTGGGCGTGGCTCTAGCTGCGCCAGCCATTGCAGGGCTTGGCGCAACTGGGCTTCGCTGGCTTGGCAGGCGGGCATGAGGCGGCGCATGTCTTTGCGTGCCAGCCATTCCAGCGGCTGCTGGCACAGGCGTAGGGCAATGGGGCGTAACTCGGCGGCTTCTTGCGCGGTGAAGCTAGCTGGGGGCGGGGCATGGTGCAGTTGTAGGCGCAGGCATTCGCTCCAGTTGCGTGCGCCTACGCCTATGGGTTCCATGCTGTGCAGCCAGCCTAGTGCCAGGCGCAAGCTGTCCATGGCATTTTCCGGCGTGGGGGCAGGCTCTGGAGCCAGTTGCTCGCCCCAAAACTGGGCAAATGTGGGGGCTAGCTCGGGCAGCTCGTCGTGCAGATAGCCGTCGGGGTCGAGGTTTTCAATCAGAAAGTACAGCGCCAATTGCTCTGAGGCAGACAGGCGCAGATGCAATGCCTGGCGCTGTAAATGGGCGCTCAGGCTGGGGGGCTGCACCGCCTGCGCCAGGGCTTGCTCGTGGGGCGAGAGGCCATCGCCAGTTTCTGCCGCCCCTGCCGCTGCTCTGGCTGGGGGGCTTTCCCACGCCTCGGGGGTGTAGGTGTCGCTGGGGGCAAAGTCCGCCGCTTCTGCGCCGGTTTGCCAGTCTAGGGGGGCGCTTAAATCTGCCGGTTCTGGGGGCTGCCCCCAGTCTTCTGCATCCAGAGCGGTTTCTGTAGAGGTGGGGCTAGGGGCGGCTTCGCCCTGGCCTTCCTCTTCTTGCTCGGCCAGTTCGATAAAGGGGTTGTCTTGCAGCAGTTGCGCCACTTCCTGCGCCAGCTCTGGGGAGGACAGTTGCAGCAGCCGAATGGATTGCTGCAACTGCGGCGTAAGCTGCAACTGCTGGCTGACTTTGAGCGAGAGTCCCGGCTTCATATCCGCTGCTGCGCCCTTTTGCCGATGGCCTGTACCTGCATCTACATCCGAAAATCCGGCCCCAGATAGACGCGGCGCACTTCGGGGTTGTCCACAATCTCTTGCGGGCTGCCGTGGGTGAGCACGCCGCCCTCGCTGATGATGTAAGCGTGGTCGCAAATGCCCAGGGTTTCGCGCACGTTGTGGTCGGTGATGAGTACGCCCATGCCGCGCTCTTTAAGGAAGCGGATGATGCGTTGAATCTCCAGCA
>JAHAYB010000052.1 GCA_018384835.1 Comamonas sp. | reverse complement strand
CGCACCTGCGCCAATCAGGGTATGGATTTCGTCAATGAACAGGATGGCATTGGGCTTGTCCTTGAGGGTTTTGAGCACGCCTTTTAAGCGCTGCTCAAAATCGCCCCGGTATTTGGTACCGGCTAGCAAAGCCCCCATGTCTAGGGAATAGACCACGGCTTCTTGCAGCACCTCGGGCACTTTGCCTTCGGTAATGCGCCAGGCCAAGCCTTCGGCAATGGCGGTTTTGCCGACACCGGCCTCGCCCCCCAATAGCGGGTTGTTTTTGCGGCGGCGGCACAGGATTTGAATGGTACGCTCTACCTCGTAATCGCGGCCAATCAGGGGGTCAACACGCCCTTCTTTGGCGGCTTGGTTGAGGTTGAGCGTGTACTGCTCCAGGGGCGAGGCTTTTTCATTGCGCTCGGCATTGGCGGCTGCGCCCTCTTCGCTTTCGGCGCTGCTCTCGGCCTTGGGTGGCTCGGGCTGCTCGCCTTTGCGAATGCCGTGGGCGATAAAGTTGACCACGTCCAAGCGCGTCACCCCCTGCTGGTGCAGGAAGTACACGGCGTGGGAGTCTTTCTCGCCATAGATGGCTACCAGCACATTCGCGCCGGTGACTTCCTTTTTGCCGTTGCCCGTGGATTGCACGTGCATGATGGCGCGTTGAATCACGCGCTGAAAGCCCAGCGTGGGCTGGGTATCGACCTCATCGCTGCCTGCGACTTGCGGGGTGTTGTCCTGCACAAACTGACTGAGGGCGCTGCGCAGCTCATCCATATTGGCGGCGCAGGCGCGTAGCACCTCGGCAGCGCTGGGGTTGTCTAGCAGGGCGAGCAGCAAATGCTCAACGGTGATGAATTCATGGCGTTGCTGGCGTGCTTCGACAAACGCCATGTGCAAGCTCACTTCCAGTTCTTGGGCAATCATGTGCGGCCTCCTTTGCGCTTGCTGGTAAAAAAATAGTCCATAGCTGGGAAAACTGTAACCCTATATCGGTCTGTTTGCACGGGCTTCAAGCAGTGCCTTTTTACCGTACTTTGCGTGTTCTGTTGCGCAACTTATTGCACAGGCTCGCTAACGGCCTGCAAAGGGTGGCCGCTGTGCTGGGCAGCCATGAGGATTTGCTCCACCTTGGACTGCGCCACATCGCGTGAATACACCCCACAAACACCACGGCCTTCTAGGTGAATTTTGAGCATGATGCGTGTTGCCTCCTCCTGGTTTTTGCCAAACAGCTCTTGCAGCACCCAGACGACAAACTCCATGGGCGTGTAGTCGTCATTGAGCATCACCACCTGGTACATGGGCGGGGGTTGGAGCTTTTGCTTGCGCCGCTCCAGCACCACCGAGCCGCCGTCATCGTGCTGCGGAAAAAACTCGGGGGTGCGGGGCGGGGTGGGTGGGGTATCAGTAGCCATAACAACAGTTTTCATACTTGCCAGCACTCTAGGGGCAGAGACCGCGCCTCCAGCCCTGGCAAGTCAGAAAAAAATAGGGGTTATCCAGAAAGAAACTTATTCGCAAGCCCTGGAGGTGGGAGGCAAACGGCGTTTTTCAAGCGCCGCGCCAAACCAGTTGCGCCGGGACTGCGCCCAACGCCTCGCGCCAAGCGGCCAAGGCCGCGTCGCTGGGGTAGAACAAATGCTCGCTGCCCAGGTCAAGCTCTGCCGCTGCGGCTTGCACCGACTCCACCTGCTCCCCGCCTTGTGCGTTTTGTGTGACTTGGCAGCGCAGGCTAAGGCGCAGCTTGATGCCTCGGCGCACCGTGCCTTGCTCGTCCGCCTCTTCCAGGGGGGGGTGCTCGGCCAGTATTTGCTGGCAAAGCTGGGCGATATGGGCTGCGCCCGACATAGCTGAACCTGTTCGGTCAGTGAGGTCAATATGCCAATAGCGGGCAAAGCGGCTGCGGGCATCGGCCAGGCTCCATACCTGGTTGGCCTTGATGCGCAGGCCGCCGCTAAAGTGGTCGTGCTGCACCCGCCCCTGCAAGAAAACCAGCTCATCGTCTTTGAGCAAGTCTTTCGCGGCCAGCATGGTGGCCTCGTCCACCGAGGCTTCTAGCACCGCTGTGGTGTCGTC
>JAHAYB010000046.1 GCA_018384835.1 Comamonas sp. | reverse complement strand
CGGGTAGAAAGCACCTGGCCGAATTTGACAAAAATCGGCCCCAACTGCTCTAGCGCCTCGCGCAGGCGCTGACCACGCGGCGCATCCAAACGCCGCCCAATGGTGACGATGCGCCGCAGCAGCCCAATCCACGGATGGCGAAAGCCCGAGAGCACCAGCTCATCCAAGCCATAGCGCAGCCCCACCCAGACAATCGTCCAGGCGCGCAAAAAACGACCCAAGCCCATAGCCTTGCCCGCCTAATGTGTAAGTAGTAAGGGAAGTAACAGAGTAACCGCAACCGCCTAAGCCCAAGACTGGGGCGAGTGCAACGCGCCGCCAGTAGAGGCATTGGCATTAGCATTGGCAGTGCCGCCATCCTCCATGCTGCCGGGCGCGGCTGGCTCTGCGGGGGCGGCTGCACCGGGCATACGTACACCGCTAGCGAGCTGGCGCAAGGCATCCGCAGCGGAGCGGGCGATTTGCGCCAGGCGGTGGGCGGGCACGTCGCCGATGATGCGGGCGAGGTCTTCTTCCACATCCCAGCTTAGGTTTTCGGCCAGCCAGTTCATTTCGGCGGCGAGTTGCACATCACCCTCAATGCGAATGGCGGGTTTTTCGCCACGCAAGGCGGTTTGCGCCAAGGCCAGGGGGTTGCTATCGAGCACTTGCAGGCGCAAATCGGGGCTGCTGCCCTGGTCGGCCACATTGAACAAGCCAGCGCGGGTTACGAGCAAGGCCAGGTCAAACTGCCGCCACTGCACCAAGGCCACGCGCCCGGCCTGGCGTTGCAGGCGCTGCATGGCTACCGGTTCTTGCATCAGCACATGGTTTATCAGTAGCACGATGCGGTGCTGCGCCTCGTGTACCAGCCAAGCGGGGGGCTGCACCACTTGCGCAGCGCGTTCGGCCAATTGGCCGAGCAAAGAAAAAGGGGACTGTGTTGCCATAGCCCCCGATTATTCATGAAAACATCTCGTGCCGTTCTGCGTTCTGGTTTCACCGTGTAGGGGGTGTGGCAGCGCGGCTACGCGCCAGCAAGGTCTGGTAGCGCTGGCGGATGTCGATATCGCCTGGGTTGTTGGCATAGGCTTGCGCTAACTCGTTGAGCACATCACTGAGGCGGCGCTTGAGCCAAGGCTGCAAGATGCTGCGTAGCTCTTGGTGCTGCGCCTGGGCATCGTCTTGGGGCTGGCTGGGGGCGCTGGCCATTAGAGCATGTGCCCAGTCTTGGTAGGGGCTGTTTTGCAGGGCGTTTTGCAGGGCGTGCCAAGGCATTGCGCCTTGCTCTTGGTACAGCCCTTCCAGCCAGGCAAACAAGCAGCCGTGGGGGGCGGGGATGTGTACCAGGGCATCCCAATCATCATTGTCCAGGGTTTGCAGTAGCTGCATATTGCTCAGTAGCAGGCGCACCGCTTGGTCTGCCCCAGTTGTTAGGGTGGGGGCATGGGTGTGCTGGGGCGCTAGGGGGCGCGGCCTGTTAAAGCGCCCCCAGTGCTGGCGGCGCTTGCCCTCGTTGGCGTTGGCGTAGGTATCGCCGTTGCTGTTGCTGTAATTGCCGCTGCCATGGCTGGCCTGCTGTCCAGCAGCTTGGTAGTTTGGGGCTGGTTTGAGCTGGGACTGGGTGCGTGAATGCGCTGCGTGTGCTGAATGCTGCCAGTTCTCTAGCAAGCTGCTGGTGGAAACATCCACCTGCGCGGCCAGCTCTTGCAGCACAAGCTGCTTGAGCATTCCCTGGGGCAGCAAGTCCCACAAAGGCAATGCTTGGCTGGCCATGCGTGCCCGCCCTGGGGCTGTGCCCAAATCGCAGTCTTCGCTGGCTAGCTGCTGCAAAAATACGTTAAAGGGCTGGGCAGCGTGTACCAAGCGGGCAAAAGCATCAGCACCATGGGCGCGGATGTAGCTATCGGGGTCATGCTCGGCGGGTAGGAAGAGGAATTTAGCGCTGCGCTGGTCGTTCAAGTGGGGCAGCACCGCCTCTAGCGCCTTGGCGGCGGCGCGTCGCCCGGCCTCATCGCCATCAAAGCTAAAGACGATGGATTCGGTAAAGCGATAGAGCTTGTGTACATGCTCGGGCGTGCAGGCCGTGCCCAGGGTGGCGACGGCATTGGCAAAACCCAGTTGCGCCAGGGCAACCACGTCCATATAGCCCTCACACACCAAGGCATAGCCCGCTTCGCGCAGGGCGGCGCGTGCCTCAAACAGGCCGTACAGCTCGCGCCCTTTGTGAAACAGCGGGGTTTCTGGCGAATTCAGGTATTTGGGTTTATCGTCGCCCAGCACCCGCCCGCCAAAGGCAATGCACTGCCCCTTGGTATCGCGAATGGGGAACATGATGCGCTGGCGAAAGCGGTCGTAGCGCTTGCCGTTGCCTAAGCCGCCCTCTTCCTGCGCTTGGATGACCAAGCCCGCTTGCACTAGCAAGGCACTGGTGTAATCGGGCACAACGCTGGAGAGGAAATTCCACCCCGCAGGCGCATAACCCAGCCCGTAGCGCTGGCTGATGCTGGCCGATAGCCCCCTGCCCTTGAGGTAGGCAATCGCTGGCTGGCTGCCGCCCAGTTGTTGGCGATAGGCGCTGGCGGCTTGCTCCATCAGCGCGTAGAGCTGTTGCTGCTGGCTTTGGCGGGCTTGTTGCTGCTGGCGCTGCTGGGGGCTAAGGCGCTGGGACTCGGGCAAGGCCATGCCCATCTCTTGGGCGAGGGACTGCACCGCCTCGGTAAAGTCCATGCCGGTGTGCTCGCGCAAAAAGGCGATGGCATCCCCACTCTTGCCGCAGCCAAAGCAGTGGAAGAACTGCTTGCTAGGGCTAACGCTAAAGGAGGGCGACTTCTCCCCGTGAAAGGGGCACAGCCCCATGAGGTTGGCACCGTTCTTTTTCAACGGCACATAGCGCCCCACGACATCGGCAATGTCCACCCGTTGGAGCAGGTCTTGGATAAAAGCGGTGGGTATTGACACGGCGCAAAAGCAAAAGAATGGGCGGCGCAGCGGCCTCAGCCATTAAGCCACTAAACCATTAGCCAGAGACGGCGGCTGTGTGCGCTAGGTGCGCTGCTAGGCCGCGCTCCTCAGCCAACCAGGCCAGGGCGGGGGCGCTGCCCTCTAGCAGCGGGGCGACGGTAACGGGCAGTTGCTGCCAGGCCATCTCCTGCCCCTCGCGCATTTGCAGCTCGCCTTGCCAGGCGCTCACTTTGCACCAGTACAGACGCACTAGGGCATGGCTGTAATCGTGCTCGGTGGTTTTCCACAACTGGCAATGGTCGGCACAGGGATGGATGCCCAGCTCCTCATACAACTCGCGCTGTAGGGCTTGTTGGGCGCTTTCGCCCGCTTCGAGTTTGCCGCCCGGAAACTCCCACCAGCCCGCACGGGGCTTGCCAGCGGGGCGCGAGGTGAGTAAGAACGCGCCATCTTCTGGGCGAATCAGTACGCCTACGGCCACCTCAATTCGCGCAACGGGGGGAGGCTCAGATGCTGGCACCATCGCTCAAACCCGCCACATCGGCAATCACTTGATGGGTGCTGGTGCTGGCCGCCTGCTGACCAAAACGCCCAGCGTAATCACGGGCAAAGTGCTGGGCTACGCGCCCGCTGCGTGAGCCGCGCTCTAGCGCCCAGACCAAGGCTTGGGGTTGGGCGGCGGCAATTTGCGCCTCGTCCAAACCCAGGCTGGCTAGCCATTGGGCGACAACGCGCAGGTATTCCTCTTGGCTGAAGGGGTAAAAACTGACCCACAGGCCAAAGCGCTCGGACAGCGAGATTTTTTCCTCCACCGCTTCGCCGGGGTGAATTTCGCCATCCTGGCCTTGGCTGGTTTGCAGGTTTTCGCTCATGCGCTCGGGCAGCAGGTGGCGGCGGTTGCTGGTGGCATAGACCAGCACATTAGGCGTGGCGGCGCTGACCGAGCCATCCAAAATCGACTTCAAGGCTTTGTAGCCCGCTTCGCCTTCTTCAAAGCTGAGGTCGTCGCAGTAGATAAGAAATTTCTCTGGCCGCGCAGCCACTACTTCCACAATGTCGGGCAGGTCGATAAGGTCGGCTTTATCCACTTCAATCAGGCGTAGCCCTTGCGGTGCAAAAGCGTGTAAACAAGCGCGTATCAACGAGGATTTGCCCGTGCCACGCGCACCGGTCAGCAGTACGTTGTTGGCCGGCTTGCCTTGTACGAATTGTTCGGTGTTGCGCAGAATTTTTTCTTTTTGCCCATCGATGTTGTGCAAATCTTCTAAATCCATGCTGCCGATGTGGCGCACCGGCTCCAGCACGCTGCTGCCGTTGGTGCGTTTGCGATAGCGCCACGCAATAGCGCTGTGCCAGTTTAGGGGCGCTTGCAGGGGCTGGGGCAAGGTCGATTCCATGCGCTGTATGAGTTGCTCGGCGCGTTGAACCAGGCGCTCCAAGAGCATCAAAGGAGCCGTCTCGCTCGCCCTAGTAGATGAAGCCGGTGGTGAGGAGGGCAGCAAGGAGGGCGGTGGGGTGGTGGTGGGGGTGTGGTGAGGCATGACAGTGCTTATCAAATAATCTGTTGTATGTTTTATCGCTCTATTGCAGGCTCAAAACCCCAGCTTGGCTTTGAGTTGTGCCAGCACCTCAGCCAGGGGCAGTTGTGTGGCGGCGCTATCGCGGCGGTGCTGGTATTCCACCACGCCGTTTTTCAGGCCGCGCTCGCCCAGCACCACGCGGTGGGGCACGCCAATCAGTTCCCAGTCGGCAAACATCGCGCCGGGGCGCTCGCCACGGTCATCCAGGATGACATCCACGCCCAGCGCCAACAGCTCGGCGTAGAGCTTTTGGGCTTCGGCCTTGACCAGCTCGCTTCTGTCCATGCCAATGGGGCAAATCACCAGGGTGAAGGGGGCAATCGCGTCTGGCCAGATGATGCCGCGCTCGTCGTGGTTTTGTTCGATGGCGGCAGCCGGCAGGCGGGTAATGCCAATGCCATAGCAGCCCATTTCAAACAGGGTGGGCTTGCCGTTTTCGGCCAGGAAAGTGGCGTTCATGGCTTCGGAATACTTGGTACCCAGGTAGAAGACATGGCCAATTTCAATGCCGCGCTCAATCGCCAAAGCGCCTTTGCCGTCGGGCGAAGGGTCGCCAGCCACGACGTTACGCAGGTCGGCCACCAGCGCAGGCTCGGGCAGGTCGCGGCCAAAGTTCACGCCGCGAATATGGAAGTCTTTTTCATTCGCGCCGCAAATCCAGTCGGCCATCACCGCCACTTCTCGGTCCACCACCAGCTTGACGGGTTTTTGCAGGTGCAGCGGGCCTAGGTAGCCTGGCTCGCAACCAAAGTGCGCTTCAATTTCAGCCGTGGTGGCAAAGCGAAAATCTGCCAGCCCTTCCACTTTGCTGACTTTGACCTCGTTCATATCGTGGTCGCCGCGCAGCAGCAGCAGCCAGATTTGGGTTTGCACGATTTCGCCCGCCTCGTTGCTGGTATCGGTAGCCAGCACCAGGGATTTGACGGTGCGCTGTAGCGGCAGCCCCAGTTGCTCGGCCACGGCTTGGCAGGTGCTGTTGCCGGGGGTGGCGTTTTTTTCTAGCGCTTCGCTGGCGGCGGGGCGGGGGCCTGCGGGCGGCAGGCTTTCGGCTTTTTCGATGTTGGCGGCGTAGTCGCTGTGGGGGCAATAGACGATGGCATCTTCACCCGTGGCGGCAATCACCTGGAATTCTTCGCTCAAGTCGCCACCAATCGCGCCGCTGTCGGCACGCACGGCGCGGTATTGCAGGCCGAAGCGGTCAAAAATGCGCTGGTAGGCCGCCCGCATGGTTTGGTAGCTGGCCTGGGCGCTGTCGCGGTCTTTATCGAAGGAGTAGGCATCCTTCATCGTAAATTCGCGCCCGCGCATCAGGCCAAAGCGGGGGCGGCGCTCGTCGCGGAACTTGGTTTGAATCTGGTAGAGATTTTTGGGCAGTTGCTTGTAGCTTTTGAACTCTTGGCGGGCAATGTCGGTAACGACTTCCTCACTGGTGGGCTGAATCACAAAGTCGCGGCTGTGGCGGTCTTGAATGCGCAGCAGCTCAGGCCCCATGGTGTCAAAGCGACCGGTTTCCTGCCAAAGCTCGGCGGGCTGGACGACGGGCATGGTCACTTCAATAGCGCCTGCGCGATTCATTTCTTCGCGCACGATGGCTTCTACCTTGCGGACAACGCGCAGCCCCATAGGCATATAGGTGTAAACCCCTGCGCCCAGCTTTTTAATCATGCCCGCACGGGTCATGAGCTGGTGGCTGGCGATTTCCGCATCGGCTGGGGCTTCTTTAAGGGTGGTGATAAGAAATTGCGAGGCTTTCATGATGGTGGGCACTGCCCGAGAGCGGGCTAAAAAGCAAGGGTTGGAGCAATAGCAAATAGGTATGCCCCGCTTGCCGAAGACAAGGGGGCAGGCATAATGAACCCATTTACAAAATTAGGGTTTGATTATGCTAGACCGCGAAGGATTTCGCCCCAATGTCGGCATCATCTTGCTCAACCAGAGGAACCAAGTGTTCTGGGGCAAACGCATACGCACCCACAGTTGGCAGTTTCCGCAAGGTGGCATTGATAGGGGGGAATCCCCTGAACAGGCCATGTTTCGAGAGCTGCACGAGGAGGTGGGACTACGCCCCCACCATGTGCGCATGGTGGCTCGCACCCGCGACTGGTTGCGCTACGAGGTGCCAGACCGTTTTATTCGCCGCGAATCACGCGGCCACTACAAGGGGCAAAAGCAAATTTGGTATTTGCTGCAATTAACCGGCAACGACTGGGACTTGAACCTGCGTGCCACCAACCACCCAGAGTTTGACGCTTGGCGCTGGAACGATTACTGGGTTCCGCTAGACGTGGTGGTGGAGTTCAAACGCGGTGTCTATGAAATGGCGCTGACCGAGTTAGCCCGCTTTTTGCCCCGCACAGAGCAACAGCGCAACCGCTACCTGCGCAGCGGAATGCGCCATAAAGAACAACCGGGCTGCTACCCAGCAGCGCCATCGGCCAGCGGCTTGGTGCTGCCCCACGGCGGCTTGCGCAACCCCTGGCAAAACACGGTGATGGAGCTGCCCCCCGGAGCAAGTTTTGACCCTGACCCGCACCGGCGCTAGGCTAAAAGAGCCAAGGCCGTAGTTAGTACCACCCCGCCAAAACAAAAGCCGCGCACCACCCCATTCGGGGGTGCGCGGCTTTTTTATGGCTGGTTGGGGGTTGTTTACAGCGTTTTTTTACAGCGCTTTGAACACCGCCCGCGCCGCTTCCAGGGTACGGTCGATGTCTTCGCTGCTGTGCGCGGCGCTCATGAAACCGGCCTCGTACAGCGCGGGGGCAAAGTATTCGCCCTGCTGCAACATACCGTGATAAAACTGGTTGAAACGCGCTAAATCGGTGGTCATGACCTGTGGATAGTTGCTGGGCAGCTCGGGCATAAGGAAGAAACCGAACAGGCCGCCTTGCCAATCGACGCTAAAGGGAACGCCCGCTGCATCGGCCTCGGCCTTCAAGCCTTGCATGAGCTGGCCAGTTTTCAGGTGCAACTCAGCGTGGAAGCCCGGCTGGCTGATGAGTTCCAGCGTTTTCAGGCCGCAGGCTGTGGCAATGGGGTTGCCCGACAAAGTACCCGCCTGGTACACCCCGCCCGTAGGCGAGAGCTTGTCCATGATGTCGCGCCGTCCGCCAAATGCCGCCAGCGGCATCCCGCCGCCAATGACTTTGCCCATGACGGTGATGTCGGGTTTGAAGCCTTCAATTTTCTCAGCGTACAGGCTTTGCGCCCCGCCCAGCGCGACGCGAAAACCGGTCATCACCTCGTCATAAATCAGGAGTGCGCCATGCTCTTGCGTGAGTTCGCGAATGCGGCGGGTGAACTCCACACTGGCGCGGACAAAGTTCATATTTCCGGCAATCGGCTCCAAGATGACGCAAGCAATCTCGCTGCCCAGCTTGGCGAAGGCTTCTTCTAATTGGGCAACATCGTTGTATTCCAGAACGATGGTGTCTTTCGCCACATCGCCAGGCACGCCAGCAGAAGCCGATGCGCCAAAGGTGGCTAATCCCGAACCGGCTTTGACCAGCAGCGCGTCCGCGTGGCCGTGGTAGCAGCCGTTGAATTTGACGATTTTGTTGCGTCCGGTAAAGCCACGCGCTAGGCGCAGGGCGCTCATGCCGGCCTCGGTGCCGGAGCTGACTAGGCGCACCATATCCATACTGGGCATGAGGCTGAGGATTTTTTCGGCCAGCACCACTTCGCGCTCGGTGGGTGCGCCAAAGCTAAAGCCTTCATCGACTGCGGCGTGGACGGCAGCCACTACCTCGGGGTGGCCGTGCCCCAAAATCATGGGACCCCAGCTTCCGATGTAGTCGGTAAAGCGCTGGCCGTTTTTGTCCCAAAAGTACGCGCCTTGCGCTCGCTCAACAAAGCGCGGCACACCGCCCACGGCATTAAAAGCACGCACGGGCGAATTCACGCCACCGGGGATTACCTTCTGGGCGCGGGTTAGAAGGGCTTGGTTCAGGTCTGTCGTCACGGGGGTCACAGGTGTCATGCTTGCTTAGTCTTTCTTCGTTAAAGGGGTTGATTCTTCCTCCCCCTGGCCTTGCGCTTGTGCCCAGAACATACGGTCGGGCAGGCTTGCACCCATGCCGGGGCGAAAGCTGTTGACCAAGCTTTGGTCCATGTACTCCAGCGCTTCGGCAGCGGCCAGCCCTAGGTCATTGCCGGTCACTAACAGCGCGGCCAAGGCAGCGGATAAGGTCTCGCCTGTGCCGGTAAAGCGCTGGGGGAGGTGGGTAAAGCGGCTGCTGCCCAAAATAGAGTCGGCGCAAGCCAGCACGTTATCCCATTGCTGACCCACGGCCTCAATACCGGTGGCCAGGATGTAGGGCGTGTCATGCACCAAAGCGGCTTTGGCAATATCGCGTGGGCTAGGGGGGCGCTGGTGTGACCAGTCAGGCAGCAACCAACGCGCTAGCGTGCTGTGGTTGCCCACCAGTACCGCCGTTTGGGGCAGCAGCAGGGCTTCAAACGCATCTAGGTAATCTTCCAACGCATGGCCTTGGTGCCACCACGAAAGGTCGGGCATATAGCTGATGACGGGCAGATGCGGGTAGTCGCTGCAAATCTCAGTAATGCAGTGGATATTAGCCGTGCTGCCCACAAAGCCAATTTTGAAGGCATGGACGGCCATATCCTCCAGCACACCACGCGCCTGCTCGGCCAGCAGCTCGGCCTCTAGCGCCTGGTGGCCAAAGATGTGCTGGGTATCGCTGCTATAGATGCCACAAGCCACAGGGCAAGGGTGTGCGCCCATGCTCGCCAGGGTCAGCACATCAGCGCCTATACCCAGCGCACCGCTGGCATCGTGGGCATTGAAGCTCATGACACAAGCCGGTTGTTGCTGCACGGGCGTATTTTCTTGCGCCCAAGCGGCGGGGAAAACCGCAGCGCTGGTGGCTGTGGGAGGTGTGGATGGCATACAAAAAACGGGGCGAAAAGAAGCGAAAAGAAGGTAGTAGACGCGCTAAAGGCCAAAGACGCAGACGGCCATTCTAGGAGGGAATACAGCGCAGCAGCCGCACCGCCACGCAATCGGGGGCAGTGGCGGCGCAGCGTGCCGCTACTTTAGGGACATGCCAGCGGGCATAAAATGCCCGCCATGTCCCCACCTATTGAAGCGCCCCTGAACCTCACCCACCACTACCTGGTGGCCATGCCCCACCTGGAAGATGATTTCTTTGCCCGCAGCGTGGTCTATGTCTGCGAGCACAGCGAGCGCGGCGCTTTGGGCTTAGTCATTAACAAGCCTGGCCGCCTGAGCCTGCCCGCCTTGCTGGAAAAAATCGACCTGCCCCTGCACCGCCAAGACTTGCAAAAGCAGCCCATCTACCAAGGCGGCCCCGTGCAGACCGACCGTGGCTTTGTGCTGCACGACCCCATTATTTTGGATGCGCCGCACAGCGAGGAAGCGGCCTACGCCTCCACCCTGAGCATTCCCGGTGGGCTGGAGATGACCACCTCCAAAGACGTGCTCGAAGCCATTGCCCACGGCGCAGGCCCGCAGCGCATCCTAGTAGCGCTGGGCTATGCCTCTTGGAGCGAGGGGCAGCTAGAGTCTGAGCTGCGCGAAAATTCTTGGCTCACGGTAGAAGCTGGCCAGCACAGCGCCATCATCTTCGAGACCCCGCCCGAGCAGCGCTATGAAGCCGTGCTTAACCTGCTGGGCTTAAAGCCCTGGATGCTGCACTCCGAAGCTGGTAATGCCTGAGCCTAGCCATGCCCCAGTCGTAAAAAGCAATGCAGAAAGCAACACAAAAAGCGCCAGAAACGTTTCTGGCCTTTGACTTTGGTGCCAAGCGCACCGGTGTCGCCAGCGGCAACCGCCTGCTGGAGGCCGCCAGCCCCCTGACCACGATACGCGCCGAAAGCACAGCGGCGCGTTTTGCCGCCATCGAGCGCCTGATTGCCCAATGGCAGCCCGACGCGCTGGTCATTGGCGTGCCCTACCACCCCGACGGCGCAGCGCACGAAACCACCGCCTTGGCGCTTAAATTTGGCCGCCAACTGCGCGGGCGCTTTGGCCTAGAGGTGTTTGAGGTCGATGAGCGCTACACCACCGCCGAAGCCCTGTCGCAAGGCGCTACCGAAGCCCAGGCTGACGCGGCGGCCGCTTGCATCATCTTGGAGCAATTTTTAAGGACCCACCCATGACCACCGCCCCTCCCTCCTCTGCCCATGCCGATGCCGATGCCCATGCCCAGCCCGCCCATGCCGTGCCCGATGCCGAAGCGCTGTACCTTGCACTGCTGGCCGGTGTGCGCCGCATGATGACGGCAGACACCCAGCTTGCGGGCATCACCTCCGGCGGCGCGTGGATTGCCGAGCGCCTGCACCGCGATTTGGGGCTGGAGCAGCCCGTCAGCCGCCTGTCTTCTGCCCTGCACCGCGATGACTTTGCCCAACGCGGCATGGCCAGCAGCGCCCATACCCAGTTGCATTTTGATGTGAACGGCGCAGATATTTTGGTCTTGGACGATGTGCTCTACACCGGCCGCACGGTACGCGCCGTGATTAACGAGCTGTACGACTATGGCCGCCCCGGCAGTGTGCGCCTGGCGGTGCTGGTCGATAGAGGCGGGCGGCAACTGCCCTACGCGCCCGACTTTGCCGCTGCCCACATCAGCCTACCGGCCAACCAGGTACTGGCCTTGGTACGCGCCGAAGACGGCAGTTGCCACTTTGCGATTAAAGAAACTCCCGCGAACTAACAGCCTCCCCCCTCCCCAGCCCCCAAAAGGTCTTACCGTGCCCGATAAACGCAATCCCCAGCTCAATAAGAACGGCGCCCTGATTCAACTGCTCTCTACCGAGGGGCTGTCGCGTGACAGCCTCACGCAGATTCTGGATACCGCCAGCAACTTCGTCAGCGTCAACGACCGCGAGGTTAAAAAACTGCCCCTGCTGCGCGGCAAAAGCGTGTTCAACCTGTTTTTTGAAAACAGCACTCGCACCCGCACCACCTTTGACATTGCCGCCAAGCGCCTGTCTGCCGATGTGTTCACGCTGGATATTGCGCGTAGCTCCACCTCCAAGGGCGAGACGCTGCTGGACACAATAGACAACCTGAGCGCCATGGCCGCCGATATTTTTGTAGTGCGCCACAGCGAATCGGGTGCGCCGTACCTGATTGCCAAGCATGTTGCGCCGCATGTGCATGTCGTCAACGCCGGTGATGGCCGCCACGCCCACCCCACGCAGGGGCTGCTGGATGCTTACACCATCCGCCACTATAAAAAAGACTTTACCCAGTTGCGCGTGGCCATCGTTGGCGACGTGCTGCATTCGCGGGTAGCGCGTTCAGACATCCACGCCCTGCTGGGCTTGGGCTGCCCCGAGGTGCGCCTGGTAGGGCCGCGCACCTTAGTACCCTCTGAGCTGGCCGAGCTGGGCGTGCACGTCTTTCACAACCTGGAAGAAGGCATTAAAGGCTGCGATGTCATCATCATGCTGCGCCTGCAAAACGAGCGCATGAGCGGCGCACTGCTGCCCTCCAGCCAAGAGTATTTCAAGAGCTTTGGCCTGACCGAAGAGCGCCTGCAACTGGCTCAGCCCGATGCCATCGTCATGCACCCCGGCCCCATCAACCGAGGGGTGGAGATTGAATCTGCCGTGGCCGATGGGCCGCAATCTGTCATCCTCTCGCAAGTGACGTTTGGCATTGCCGTGCGCATGGCCGTCATGTCGATTGTTGCGGGCAATGAAGCCTGATTTTTGATTTCCAAAGGGTGCTTTTATGACCACTACCCTCATCCGCAACGCTCGCCTGCTGGACCCCGCCACGGGGCTGGATGAAACCGGCGATATCGCCATCGCTGACGGCAAAATCCTCGCCCTGGGGCAAGCACCAGCGGGTTTTGCGCCTGCCCACACCGTGGATGCCAGCGGCTGCTGGCTGCTGCCCGGCCTGGTCGATTTGGCCGTGCGCCTGCGCGAGCCTGGGCATGAACATGCCGGTATGTTGCAGTCTGAAATGCAGGCTGCCGTCGCCGGCGGCGTGACCAGCCTGGTCTGCCCGCCCGACACCGACCCCGTTCTGGACGAGCAAGGCTTGGTAGAAATGCTGCAATTTCGCGCCCAAAAGCAGCACAAGGCGCGGCTTTTTCCCATGGGCGCTTTAACGCTGGGACTCAAGGGAGAAATCCTCACCGAAATGGCCGAGCTGACCGAATCGGGCTGCGTGGCCTTTGGTCAGGCAGAAGTGCCGCTGCGCAATACCCAAACCTTGGCACGCGCCCTGGCCTATGCCAACACCTACGGCTTTGCCGTTTGGCTGCGCCCGCAGGAAAAAGATTTGGGCAAGGGCGTTGCCGCCAGCGGCGCATTGGCCACACGGATGGGGCTGGCAGGCGTGCCTGTAGCGGCGGAAACCATTGCCCTGCACACCATTTTTGAACTGATTCGCGGCACACAAACCCGCGTTCACCTGTGCCGCCTCTCCAGCGCGGCGGGGGTGGAGCTGCTGCGCCGCGCCAAGGCCGAGGGGCTGAATGTGACGGCGGATATCTCCATCCACTCCCTGCTGCTTACTGAGGACGATATTGGCTACTTTGATAGCAGCGCCCGCCTGATTCCACCGCTGCGCCACCAGCGCGACCGCCAGGCGCTGTCTGCCGCTTTGGCCGATGGCACGATTGATGCGCTGGTCTCTGACCACACCCCCGTGGAAGAAGATGCCAAAGTACGCCCCTTTGCCGAGGCCGAGCCAGGAGCCAGCGCCGTTGAACTATTGCTCTCAGCCGCCGTGCGCTGGAGCCAGCAAGACGGTGTGCCACTCACCCGCGCCCTGCAAACCATTACCAGTGCGCCCGTGGCCGTGCTGGGCGGGGCGCTGGGCAGCTTGGCCAACGAACTAGGCCGCCTGCAAGTGGACGGCGCGGCAGACCTGTGCCTGGTCAACCCCAAGGCGCAATGGCATGTCGATGCCAGCACGCTATACAGCCAAGCCTGCACCACGCCTTTTGCGGGTAGCGACTTACCCGCGCAAGTACTGCGTACCTGGGTAGCGGGGGAGCAGGTGTTCTGCCGCCCTGGCACGGAAGGCGCGGCTGCATCAGAGCAAAGCCAAGCCGCATGAGCGCCAGCCATCACGCCCGCTGGGTCATTGTGCTAGCTGCGCTGTTTGGCTTAAGCGGCGTAGCGCTGGCGGCCTACACCAGCCACGGCCTGGGCTTTATCACCGACCCCGCCTTGCGCGAGGCCACCCGCGCCAGTATGCAGCAGGCAGTGCAGCAGCAAATGCTCCATGCGCCGGTGCTGCTGGCTTTGGGCTTGTGGGCTAGTACCCCGGCAGCGGCCAAGGCGGGGCGCTGGCTGGCGCTGGCGGCGGGCTTTTTTGCCCTGGGGCTGCTACTGTTTAGCGGCCTGATTTATCTGCGTGGGCTAACGGGCTTTAGCAGCTTGGCGGCGCTAGTTCCCTGGGGCGGTACTTGCTTGATGCTGGGCTGGTTGTTCACCGCCGTTATCGGCTGGCGCTATAGCCGGTAGGGGCAGGGCAAGTCGATAGGAGCGGGGTATTAGCCCTTGGCGCGGCAGACTTTTTCAGCGTTTTTTAGTATTGTTTTTTTAAGTAAAGCACCCATCACCCATGAGCGATTCCACCGATACCTTGGCGCAGTTAAGCGCCATCATTGAAAGCCGCAAACCCGCCAACGGCGGCGACCCACAGGCCAGCTATGTAGCCCGCCTGCTGCACAAAGGCCCGGATGCGTTTTTGAAGAAAATTGGCGAAGAGGCCACCGAGGTGGTCATGGCCTGCAAAGATGCCGAGCACGGCGGCGATACCAGCGCCATTCTTTATGAAGTGGCGGATTTGTGGTTTCACAGCATGGTTGCGCTGGCGCACTACGGCCTAAGCGCCCAAGACGTATTGGCCGAGCTGCAACGCCGCGAGGGCTTGAGCGGCCTAGCCGAAAAAGCCGCCCGCACCCCAACCTAGCGGCTATGGCTATGGTTATGCCCGCCCTTTAAGCCGACGAGCCAGCAAACATTAGCCCAACGACAGCCCAACGAAAAAGGGCTTGCACCCAAAAGATGCAAGCCCTTGATATTTTTGGTCGGAGCGGCGGGATTCGAACTCGCGCCCCTCAGCTCCCAAAGCAGATGCGCTACCAGACTGCGCTACGCTCCGACTAAGCCGCTGATTATATATCAAAAATTATTTGGTTTTTATCATCGTCCAACAATTGTTGTTGTTCTTGCTGCAAGCGTTGACCCAAGTCCTGCGCCGTCAAGGGCTTGCTGTACCAATAGCCTTGGCCAAAATCGCAACCCGCTTCCAGCAAAAGCTGGTGCTGCGTTTGGCTCTCTACCCCTTCGGCCACGACTTTCAAGCCCAGTTGATGCGCCATCACAATAATGGCGCGGCACAGCACATAGTCTTCAGAATCGCGGCTCAAGTGCGAGACAAAGCTGCGGTCGATTTTGATGATGTCCAGCTCCAGGTGCTTGAGGTAGGACAGCGAGGAGTAGCCCGTCCCGAAATCATCCAGCGCTAGCTCAATACCGCTAGCCAGCAGGGCGTTGAGCTTGCTATTGCTCAGTTGATCGGACTCTAGCAACACCCGCTCGGTAATTTCCAGGATAAGCGACTGGCCGGGCAAACCCAGCTCGCTCATCGTGGCTAGCCAGCGCTGGTGGTTGAGTTCCGTACTGTGCAGTTGGATGGGCGAGACGTTGATGCTCAGGCAAAAATCGGGCGCAAGCGTGCTGCGCCATTGGGCAAGCTGTTGGGCTGCGGTGGTAAAAATCCAATCCCCCATGGGCACAATCAGGCCAGATTCTTCAGCCAGCGAGATGAAGGTATCGGGCCCCACGCGCCCGCGCACCGGCTGGTTCCAGCGAATCAGCGCTTCGGCTTTCACGGTGCGCCTGGTTTGCATCTGCACAATGGGTTGGTAGTGCAGTTCAAACTCTTGGCGCTCTAGCCCCAGTTGCAAATCGCGCAGCAGTAGGCGGCGGTTTTGCATCTCTTGCTCCATGCTGGGGTCAAACAGGCAGTATTGATTGCGCCCTTTGTTTTTAGCGGCATACATCGCCAAATCTGCTTGTTTGAGCAAGGTGGTTTCATCTTGGCCATAGCTGGGGTAAAAAGTGACACCAGCACTTACCGAAATATGCACACTGTGGTTACTCAAATGATAAGGCTGGGCAACCGCTTGTAAAATTTTAGTGCATAGTGGATAAATATCCTCTGCATTCGTCATTTGGTGCAGAATTAGCGTAAATTCATCTCCTCCCAGCCGAGCAACCATATCTTGTGGGCGTATGCAGCTTTGTAGTCGGCGGGCTACTTGGCATAATAATATATCGCCTTCATCATGGCCGAAGGTATCATTTACTTCCTTGAAAAAATCTAAATCCAGAAAAACCAAAGCAAATGCCTGGGATTTTTCTCGCCCTTGCTCTAAGCTAGAGAGTAGGTTTTTCTGAAACATTTGACGATTTGGCAACTGCGTCAACTGGTCATAATGTGCCTGCTGCCAGATAGTATGCTCTTGGCGGCGCAGCTCCGTCACATCAGAAAATAAGCCAATATAGCTGTTAACACTGCCATCATGGTTATAAGAGGTAGTAATAGTTAAATGCTCAATATATGCAGATCCATCTTTACGCCGGTTGTGAATATCACCATACCACGTGCCTTTTACCTTTAGGCTATGCCAGAGTTCAGCATAAAATTCTTTATCATGTTTACCAGAGCTAATTTTACTTAATTTATGGCCAATAATTTCTTCTGGACGATAACCCGTAATCTTCACAAAAGAAGGGTTAACAGCCAGCGCTACGCCCTTGGGGTTGGTAATCACCATGGCTTCGCTAGCATGTTCAAAAATTAAAGCCGCACGCAAAGTTGCTGCTTCTGCCTGCTTGCGCTCGCTAATATCAATCATCATGCCGATGATGGCACTATGCCCCTGGTGGTGCATGACAGAGCCAAAAACCTCGACATCGAACAGGCTGCCATCGGCACGTACTGCTTTTTCTTCATAGCGCTCGGAGTGAACCTCTCCAGCCAAGCGGGAGCGTACTCGCTGCTCTATTTTCGGATAACTATTAGGCAGGAAAATACGTGATAAAGAAAACCCTTGAGCAAACAACTCCTGGGGGTAACCCATCATTTTAGAAAACTGTTGATTGGCATAAACAATTTCCATATTAGTATTAAGCATGTAAATACCAATAATTTTATTGGCTGCTAGCCCACCAAACATTGCTTTCATTTTTTCATAGCTGTTTTTTTCTACATTCATACCATCGATGAAATTTTTTATTTGTAATGATGTATCATACAATACACCATCTAAAAGGCTAATTTCATTTTTTGCTATACTGGGGTTGATTTTATGATAATGACCCTGCACCATATTTTTTGAAGCATCTAAAACACGTCTTAATTGGCCAACTAGATGGCGATGGAAAAAATAATACCACAACCCCATTAAAAACAAACTTACAATGAATAATGCACTACCTGCTAGCAGCATTTGTTGGTGTATATTATTGGCGTATGTTATTAAATGTTGAGATAATTCATCAATCAATTTTTCCAAATAAAGGCTGGCTTTAACAATATCCTCTGATACCCCTGAGGAAAGAAGCGCTTGGTACTGCTGCCACTGTGAATAAATAGCCTGTAGGTGACTTATTGCCAGCGGTGAGCCAAGACCATATATTTCAGCACCATCATGTAAATTAGCATAAGCCTGTTCAAATTGGTTATGGTATTGTACTTGGGATTCTAATAATGCCTGATTTGGGCTGCTAGTTACAGAATCAGGGGTAAGTACATTCCCACTATGACTACCACTAGGCAATGGCAGTAATAAGGCTTGCAAGGCCAAGCGCTGATTAACTTGCTGCATGGTATTGGCAAGACCAATACCGGCAACCACATACTTGGTGCGCTGCTGTATGGTTTGCATCGCCAGCATCTGGCCGATGAGTAATAAAGCCATCAGGGCCAGTGCCAACAAAGCCTTATGTGCCAGGCTGTGAGGCCATTGGGGGGCAGGGGGTTGGGTTTGCTCACTCATAGCCCATCAGTGTAAGCCTTGGTTTGTCTATAGAGGCGATGAAAAACGCCCCAAGCATTGAACGGGCTTGGGGCGTTTTTTTGTGGGGAGGATGCTGCGTTAGCGGCGATTGGGGCCAGAGCCGCGATTGGGGCCAGAGCCGCGATTGGGCAAGTGGCGGAAGGTGATGCGGCCTTTGCTCAAGTCGTAGGGCGACATTTCTAGCGAGACGCTATCGCCGGCCAAAATGCGGATGTGGTGTTTGCGCATTTTGCCGCCGGTGTAGGCAATCAGTTGGTGGCCGTTATCCAGGGTGACGCGAAAGCGCGAGTCGGGTAGAACCTCGGTCACTTGCCCTTGCATTTCAATCAATTCTTCTTTAGCCATGGTGGGTGTTCTCTCTTATCAAAATCAATGGGCAACACACGGTTTGGAGTTGCCCGGTAAGGGTGGGTAGTGGGTAGTGCAGCAGTTATTGCGCTACTGGCAAGCAGGCGGCGCTGACGGCAGATACCGCAGACGCTGCGTGGTATGAGAAAAAGCGGGTAAGGGGCTTGGGCGGGCTTGGGCGCGAGCGGCTCCTTGGCTGTAGAGCACCTGTACCGATTACCTTTTTGCTCCCGTTGCGTCTTGCACGCTACAAAGCGACCCCGCCGCGCTGCAAACCAAGCCTAGTGCAAGCAGCCAAAGTCAAAGAGAAGGTAGAACCCACAGAGAGCCAAACGGCAAATTCTCGAAAACTGCATATTATAAACTCTGGCCTATCTTTTGACCAGCCCTGGGGCGTTGTCTCCACCATACTCCCACAGCGACAGCAGCAGCAAAATGCCCATTGCCGTAAAGGCCAGAAACGCCCAGTTGGCAATAGAGCCGCCCAGAAACTGCCAGTCCACCGCCGAGCAATCGCCCGAGCCACGAAAAATCATCGGAAGAGCGCGGCTGAGGGGGTAGTTTTGCACCATGCCGTAAAAATCGCGCCCGCAGGTGGCAAATTCGGGCGGAAACCATTGCAGCCAGCTTTGACGCGCAGCGGTAAAAGCCCCAAAACCTGCACTGCCCAAGGCTAGCCCTGTTGCTAGCTGCCGCGCCCATGGGCGTAGTGCGCAGGCGCTAGCGGCAGCGCTACACAAGGCCAGGGCAATCAGCGCATAGCGCTGCACGATGCACATGGGGCAAGGCTCTAGCCCCAGGCCATATTGCAGATAGCTGCCAAATAGCAGCATGGCTATACAAGCGGCGCTGATGGCGGCCAAACTGGCACGCCGCTGGTGGTGTAGCCAGTGCATCAGACGCTGCGCAGGGCGCGTCACCAAGTAAAGAGAAGACATAAACCAGTGCAGTTAACAACCCAGGAAGGGTGGGCAAGATAGCTCGATAGCTCGATAGCTCGATAGCTCGATAGCTCGATAGCTGGAACGACAGCCTAGGGCGCAGCGGGCGTAAACACCCATTGCTGCTCTGCGCCGTTGGACTCTAGGAGCAGGCGATAGCCCCGGCTGCTCAGTAGCGGCTCTAATTGCGTGTGCAACTGGGTGTGTAACTGAGCACTTTGCGCCGCGTTAGACGCAGGTGCAAAGCCCGAAAGGGAAAGGATAAGGCGCTCGCCGTTGTAGCTGATACGGCTGATGCGCAGAGGTTCCGTCAGCGCTGTATTTGTCGTACTTAGCTCTTGGAGTGCTTGCCCCGCCACTGAGAGTAGGGGTAGCAAATCATCAGCCGCCATCACTCTGGCCTGCTGGCGCAGGGTTTGCAGGGCGCGTTGCATTTGCAGGGGGGCATCAACAATCACCGTCAGCTCAGGGAAGGCTTGCTGGGTGGCTTGCTGCACGGCGGCTTGCTGCTGGGCTAGGCTGTGGCTAGCCCACCACCAGCGGGCATTCAACCCCAGCACGGCCACGGCAGCCAGCGCCACCACTCCCCAGCGGGTGCTACGCCATTGCGGCGCGGCCAGCAGGTCTTGCCAGAGCTTGCGCCCCTGGCGTTGCAGGCGCTGCTTGCGGCCAGCGGCCAGGCGGTGCTGCGCCAGGTTCCAGGCGCTGCTGCTCACGGCTTGCGCCCAGGCGGCATCGGGCAGCAGGGCGACGGCATCGCTACCCCATAGGCGGCTGGCCTCGGCAGCGGCGGCGGGCAGGCATTGCAGATGGGCGGGCGGCAGGGGCTGGGGCAGGTAGGCGGCAGCGCTGGCCTGCATGGGCAGGGTCAGGGGCTGACCGTGGTGCAGCACGGCCAGCCAGGGCTGGTGCTGCTCATCCTCCCAGCACAGGGGGGCGTTGGCCAATAGCTCGGGCGGGGCAAAGGGCAGGATGCGGGCGGCGCTCAGGCCGTTGTGTTCGAGTAGTTCGACCCACTGGTGCAACCAATCGTGCTGGCAGGCGGCTAGCAGGCTGGGCTGGGCGGCTTGTTGCTGGGCGCTAGCCTGGGGAGGCAGGGCGATGTGGTAGCTGCCCGGCTCTTGCAGCAATTGCTCTTCCAGCAGGTTTTGCAGCAGGGGCAGCAGGCGGCTATCCCCCGTTAGGCGCAGGCCAGCGGGCAGGGTGCTGGTGTGCCAAGACAGGCTGTGCATAGGTAGCAGCAGCAATAGTTCAGCGCGGCTGGCTTGGGGCTGGGCTAGTAGCTCAGGCAGGCTCCAGCGCTGGGCTTGGGGGCTGCCATCGGCGGCCAGCGTCCACAGGGTAAAGCGCTGTTCGCTGGCGCTATTGGCCTGGGGCAGGCTGGTGGGCAGTAAAAGCAGAATTTGGTGCATGGGGGTTGCTAAGAGCTGATAGGGGGCAGGGGTACGGATACTTACGCCGCAACTACCTCAAAGGCCACAATATTGCGGCTATCTTTGCTGAACTCTACACCTATCAGATGAATCGGCTCGCCCCGGCTGCGGTATTTGTCCGCGTAGTTTTTGGCTTGTAGCTGTGCCAATGCCTTGCCTTGCAGGCATAGCGAGTTTCGGTGTCCTGGTGCTGAAGCCAGGGTAACTTAGGAGCATTTTTTCTCTAAATAATGCTTATTACGCAATAAAATGCGCTAATCCACCTTAATCAGTACACATCAGCCAACGCTCCTGTGGGTACATCCAAGGTAATCAGCAAGCCAGACGGCGTAATATTTCCAAAAATGCAAAAAGTTACAAAATAATGCTTGACTTGCGGAAAACCCACCAAATAATTGCCGAGCCATGCGCGTCGCCTAACGGCAGGTGCTTTTTTTGGGCTGGTATTTGTATGCCAGCCCTTTGCCATTGCTGGCGAAAACTCCTGGCCTGCCTACAACCGATCCCTAAAAGCCCAATGGGGTGCTCTGGAGCAGGACTACGCCGAGCTTGACAGGCACAACCTCACGCAAACCGGCATCCTTGATGCGGAAACTGGGTCAATCCGTGGACTGACCCTCTTGGGTCGATGGCAGAGCAAAAACTTGCCGCTCTGGGTACAACTTAGCTACGGTCAGCACAAAGGCCAAACCCACTACCAAGGCCATATCCAAAACGGGACGGTGCTGCTGCCGTTCAAGGCAAAAACCGGCAACCGCATCACCCACACCACTGCTGCTATAGGTTTCCCTATTGCAATAGCTGGTGGCACAGCCCAGGTGATTCCGTACATTGAGCTGGGAAAAAACCGTTGGCAGCGCAACCTGCTGCAATACAAAGAACGCTACAGCACCCAAACTACCGGCATTGGGTTGCTGACGCAATGGCGAATATCTAAGCGCTGGGTACTGGAAGCTGGTGCCCAACTCAATCGGCAGCACCAAGCCACTGTGCGGGTTGATGCTTTCCAATTCGTGTCCCCCTACCAATCTACCCAGATGCGGAAATTTGATTTGGGTCTGGTTTTTCAAATTAATGACCGAATGCACATGGGTATGCACTGGTCAGACAACAAGTTTCGCAGTCATCCCAGCGAAATTATCAATGGGCTACAAGCCCCGCCCTCTCGCACACAACAGCAAAACCTGTTTTTTGGTATTGGTTGGCATTACTAATATTGCTGAATTTAAATCATTGAGTTAATTAAGGAGAAAATCACATGAGAAAAATCTTAAGAAAAATATCACTTCTGATTGTGCCTTTGCTAATTTCCGCATGTGGTGGCGGCAGCGACGGAGCGAGCGTATCTGACCCCAACGCGGATGCAGACAACAGCCCTACACTAGGGCAAATAGTACAAGGTCAATTGGTCGATGACGTAGTAGTAGTGTTAGAAGATGAATTACAGGCTATCACCTTGGATATCGACTCTTACCAAGACGAAATGCTTAATATCACCGACCTTGGTTCAACTTTGTCAGAACTACAAACTGGCGATGTTGTTGTCCTGCCCGCCAGCGAAACGCAGGGAATTCCCTTGGGTCTGACAGCGAAGGCCGTGAAAAATTCTGATGGCAGTTTATCGCTGGAGCCAGCAGAGCTTAAAGATGTATTTACAAATAGGACTTACGCAAACTATAAATT
>JAHAYB010000041.1 GCA_018384835.1 Comamonas sp. | reverse complement strand
CCACTGGTCAATTTGTCTTATGTCTTATATAAGACATAAGTAGTAAAGCTTCGTGTAAGTTTTTTAAGCGATAGCAAGCCTCAACCGCGTTGCTTACATGCTTAAAAAGCGTTAAGCCAGAGCCGTTTTAGCCCTGCAAAAACGCATCTAGCGCAGCCTGGGCAATACGCCAGTTGCTGCCAATTTTGCGGCCTTTAAGGTTGCCGGCCTCCAGCTCGGCCATCACATCGGCCACCTCCACCCCCAAAAGCTGGGCGGCTTGCTCAGGGGTATAGACCTGTAGCCCAGCCGCAGGTGCGGCAGCGCTGGCAGCCGCTTCGGGGGTAGGAGCGGCAGTAGCGACTGGCTGTGGTGCTGCTGGGACAAAGGGGTTAGGCGCTGCTGCACCGGCTCCCGCTTGGGGCTGTTGCATCTGGCGCATCATTTCTTGCGCCATGCCAAAGCCCATGGCCATGCTGGCGGGCAGGGTGGCGGCGCTGTCGCCACCGTTGGCCATGGCCTGACCCATTTGGTACTTCACGTAATCGTTCAGGTTGCCGATGGCGGTCATGCTGGAGCGCTTGTCAATCGCCTCTTCCACCTCGGGCGGTACGGAGACGTTTTCCAGCACAAAGCTGGTAATTTCCAGCCCGTACTTGTCCACCATGGCGGGGTTGATGATTTGCACCAGCGCATCACCCAGGTCGCTATAGCGTGTGGCCACATCCAGTACCGGAATTTTTGCCTTGGCCAGCGCCTCAGAAAACACGCTAACGATGCGCGAGCGCATGGTGTCGGCAAACTCATCAATACGGAAGTTCTGGTCTGTGCCCGCCACTTCTTTCAGGAACAGCGCAGGCTGCACAATGCGAAAGTCGTACGTACCAAAGGCGCGGATGCGCACCACGCCAAAATCTTGGTCACGCACAGTAACGGGGTTGGCCGTACCCCATTTATTGCCGGTGAATAAGCGCGTGTTGATGTAATAGACATCACACTTGAAGGGCGATTGAAAGCCGTACTTCCAGCCGTAGATGGTCGATAGAACGGGAATGTTCTCAGTGGCCAGCGTATGCTTGCCCGGACCAAATAGGTCTGCGTACTGCCCCGCCGCCACAAACTGCACCTGCTGCGACTCGCGCACGATAAGCTGTGCGCCGTTCTTGATTTCCTTGTCTTCGTCAGGCCAGCGGTAGGACAGGGTATCGCGGGAATCATCCGTCCATTCAATGACCTCAATCAGCTGGCTTTTGATGAAATTGAACAAGCTCATGGCGCACCTTGCATCACTGGTTAAAACGAAGCGGAGATTGTAGGCGGGGGGCACGCGCCTAAAATGGGCGGTTTTCCTGATTTTTATTGCTGGCTGCCCCAGGCGGCTGTGCGATTACACATTTTTTTGCCAAGCACATGCTCTCTTTTCAAGACATTATTTTCACTTTGCAAACCTATTGGGCCAAGCAAGGCTGCGCCCTCTTGCAGCCTTACGACATGGAGGTGGGCGCAGGTACGAGCCACACAGCGACGTTCCTACGCGCCATTGGCCCCGAGCCGTGGAAAGCCGCCTACGTTCAGCCCAGCCGCCGCCCCAAAGATGGCCGCTATGGTGACAACCCCAATCGCCTACAACACTATTACCAATACCAAGTGGTCTTAAAACCCGCGCCAGAGAACATTCTGGAGCTGTATTTAGGCAGCTTGGAAGCCCTCGGTTTTGATCTGAAAAAGAACGATATCCGCTTCGTTGAAGACGACTGGGAAAACCCCACGCTAGGCGCTTGGGGTCTGGGCTGGGAGGTGTGGCTCAACGGTATGGAGGTGACGCAATTCACCTACTTCCAGCAAGTGGCCGGTATTGACTGCAAACCCGCGACCGGCGAAATCACCTATGGCTTAGAGCGCCTAGCCATGTATCTGCAAGGCGTGGATAACGTCTATAACCTGGTGTGGACAGATGGCCTCACCTACGGCGACGTGTATCACCAAAACGAGGTGGAGCAATCGACCTACAACTTTGAGCATTCCAACGCCGATTTCCTGTTTACCGCCTTTACCGCGCACGAGCAAACCGCCAATCAGTTAATTGCCGCTGAACTGGCCTTGCCCGCTTACGAGCAGGTGCTCAAAGCCGCCCACACCTTCAACCTGCTGGATGCGCGTGGGGCTATCAGCGTGACCGAACGCGCTGCCTATATTGGACGCATCCGTAACTTAGCCCGCGCCGTCGGCAAAAGCTATTTAGACAGCCGCGCCCGCTTGGGCTTTCCTATGGCACCCAAGGCACACGCCGACGAAGTGCTGGCCGAGCTGGCCAAAGCGGCAGAAAAGCAAAAGAAAAAAGCTGCCTAAACCAGTCCACCGTAAAGCCGTAAAGCACCGTAAAAATTTGTTGTTTGAATCATGACCACTGCCAACCTCCTTGTTGAACTGTTCGTCGAAGAACTGCCCCCCAAAGCCCTGCAAAAACTCGGCGATGCCTTTGCCAACGTGTTGCGCGAACAACTGGCCGCGCAAGACTTGCTCACAGCCGCCTCCCAACTGACCGCCTACGCCTCGCCGCGCCGACTGGCCGCGCACATCACCGCTGTTGTTGGTAAAGCACCAGACCGTAGAGTTACGCAGAAGTTAATGCCGGTCAGTGTAGGTATTGATGCTTCGCGCCTCCCATCTCCCGCACTGGTTAAGAAGATGAAAGCATTTGGCATTGAGCCAACAGCACTTGAAAGGCTTGCTTTAGAGCTGGACAAATTGCCGATACAACAACTGAAAAACACTCTTGAAAACTCTACAGAGCAGTCATTACTTCGAGTGCTTGAGGGCAAGGGTGAGATGCTTTATTACCAAAGCTCAGTTAAAGGTATATCGCTCAAGGATGGCCTGCAAAAAGCGCTGGACGAAGCCATTGCCAAACTGCCCATTCCCAAGGTGATGACCTACCAGCTCAAAGACGGCTGGAGCAGCGTTCACTTTGTGCGCCCCGCGCATGGCTTGGTGGCACTGCATGGCAGCAGCGTGGTTCCCGTGACCGCTTTGGGCTTGACGGCAGGCAATAGCACCCAAGGCCACCGCTTTGAAGCCAA
>JAHAYB010000036.1 GCA_018384835.1 Comamonas sp. | reverse complement strand
CCGGCTTCGCGCAAGCCTTCAAACGCTTGGGGGCTGGTGACTTCGTGTACCAGATGGCGGTCGATGTAGAGCACGGCGGTTCCGTCCTCTTCGGTGTGGATGACGTGTTCGTCAAAAATTTTGTCGTAAAGGGTGCGTCCCATCGTAGGCTCTCCAAACAAAGAAAAAAGGTAGATAAAAGGGCGGAAGGCGAAAAAAAATCAGTCAGTATCAGTGGGGTTGGGTGCTTGCCAGCCTTGGCATAGGTGCTCTACCAGCAGGCGGCTGGTGACGGGCAGGGCATCAAAATCACGCGCTACCAGGCTCAGGGTGCGCTGCGCCCAGCTATCACTAAGCGGCAGGCTGCGCAATTGCCCCACGCCCTGCATCAGGGCAAAGGCGCGGTCGGGAATCAAGCCCACGCCCAGGCCGTTGTCAATCATGCGGCACATGGCATCCAGACTGGTGACTTGAATGCGCTGGCGCAAGCTGTGGCCGCTACGCGCCGCCGCAGCACGCATCGCCAGGCTGATAGAGCTGTTGCCGTGCAGCCCCACCACATCCCAATCCAGCGCTTGGGCAAAAGCAATGGGCTGGCTGGGGGGCTGCTGCTCTAGCAGGGGATGGCCTTGGGGGGCTACCAGCACAAGCTGGTCGCTGCGGTAAGGGCGGGTTTGTAGCTCGCCGGGGTTGTTGTGCCCCATATTGCAGATGCCGATATCTGCCGTGCCTTCTTGAACGGCTTGCAGCACCTCGGTAGAGAGGCGCTCTTGCAGGTCGATTTTGATTTGGCTGTGGGCGCGGCTAAAAGCGCCCAAATCCTCGGGCAGAAATTGCACGATGGCCGAGATGGTGGCGTGCATACGCACATGGCCGCGTACCCCATCGGCGTATTCAGACAGCTCGCCCCGCATCCGCTCCAGCCCATAGAGCACGTTGCGGGCGTGGTGCAACAGGCTTTCACCAGCGGGGGTCAGAGTGACACCCCGGCTGTGGCGGTAGAGCAGGGCGGTATCTACCGCAGCTTCCAGGTCAGACAGGCGCTTGCTCACGGCTGAGGCGGCAATGAACTCCCGCTCGGCAGCGCGGCCAATGCTGCCTAGCTCGCACACGGCTACAAAAAGTTGCAGCGAGGTCAGGTCGATACGGCGGGCAAAGCTGCGCTCGGAGTTTTTCATTGCGAGTGATTGGAATTCTTTTAGGGGTTCTTTTTTTACGATGCCAGCAGGCAAAATACGCTATAAAAATCAACAGTCATCGTATTTTACGATGGATTGGGGCAAACCCATAGAACTTCCTGCCTACTTGGGGTTAGCCCTAGAAGGGCTGTCGTATGCTTTGCACCTTTTATATATAACAGCCTGTTGAACAAGCGTGAACATTGCGCTCTAGGAAAATAACAGGCTTGTTCTTAACACATTCCAACAAGGGAGAGCAGCCATGTTTTTAGGGCGCAACCAAGCCCAGCGCATTTTTTGGGGGGCGGTATTGCTGGCCGCAGCACTGGGCTTGGGTGCTTGCAACAAGGCCGAACCCGTCCACAGCCCCCAGCAGCAGCTTATTGAGGATTTTTACCAAGCGGTTGCCCGCGCTGATGCCCAGCAAGCCCTGGCCTACTGGCAGCTAGAGCCGATGACCGCTACCGAGGCGCTCATGCTGCAAGGCAATGTGCAAATGCTCATCGCCATGCGCCAAGAGGCGATACAGGCCAATGGCGGCCTCCAAAGCGTGCGCTTGCTGCAAGAGCTGCCCGCACAGCAGCAAGCAGCACACGCCCCATCGCCCCTAGAGGTACAGGTGGAGCTGCTTTTTCACAATGGCCAAACCCTGCGTGATACCCTGCATTTAGTCCAAGTGGCCGATGGCTGGCGCATTGGGTTTTAGGCAGCCACCGCCCTCGCAAAGCTATCAATAATGTGGCGCAGCGGCGCTTGTTTGAGTTTGAGCGCCGCTTGATTGACCACCAGGCGCGAGCTGATGTCCATGATGCGCTCCACCTCCACCAAGTGATTGGCCTTGAGCGTGCCGCCGGTAGAAACCAAATCCACAATCGCGTCGGCCATGCCCGTTAGCGGAGCCAGCTCCATGCTGCCGTAGAGCTTGACCATATCGACGTGTACGCCTTTTTTGGCGAAAAACTCACGGGCAATGGTAGTGTATTTGGTGGCGATTTTCAGGCGTGCGCCCTGACGCACGGCAGCTTGGTAGTCAAAGCCTTCACGCACCGCCACGCTGACGCGGCATTGC
>JAHAYB010000034.1 GCA_018384835.1 Comamonas sp. | reverse complement strand
CGCCCGGCCTATGTGCCCAACTTCCAAATGCCGCGCCAATGCCCGGTGTGCGACAGCCTGGTCGAACGCGAAAAGGGCGAAGCCAACCACCGCTGCACCGGCGGCCTGTTTTGCAGCGCCCAGCGCAAAGAGGCACTGCGCCACTTCGCCAGCCGCCGCGCCATGGATATTGAAGGCTTGGGCGAAAAACTGGTAGAGCAACTGGTCGATGGCGGCCATATCCACAGCCTGCCCCAGCTCTACGCGCTGGACAAAGCCACCCTGTCCCAACTAGAGCGCATGGGCGAAAAATCCGCCCAAAACCTGCTCGATGCGCTGGAGCATTCCAAATCCACCACCCTGGCGCGTTTTATCTTTGCCCTGGGCATACGCCAGGTGGGCGAGGCCACTGCCAAAGAATTGGCACGCCACTTCGGCAATCTGCCCGCCCTGCTGGCGGCAGATGAAGCCGCCTTGCTGCAAGTACCTGATGTTGGCCCCATCGTGGCGCATAGCATCCATAGCTTTCTCGCCCAGCCGCACAACCGCCAAGTGCTGCAAGACCTACAAACCGCTGGCCTGCACTGGCCAGAAAGCGAAGGCGTTCAGCCCGGCGATGCACTCAAACCAGCGCAGGGTGCGCAAGGCGAGGGCGTAGCAGGCAGCACATTGCCCCTGGCCGGTAAAACCGTGGTGCTCACCGGCACACTGCCCACCCTCAGCCGCGATGCCGCCAAAGACATGCTGGAGCAGGCCGGTGCCAAAGTGACCGGCTCGGTCAGCAAAAAAACCAGCTTTGTAGTGGCCGGGGCAGAAGCGGGCAGCAAGCTCACCAAGGCGCAAGACCTGGGCATTGCCGTGCTGGATGAGGCGGGTTTGCTGGCGTTGCTAAAGGCGGCGGTGTAGAAGTGGCTGCGTAGTCCTCTACAAGCGGCTGCGTTGTTATTTTTCAGCAGTGGCAACAATGGCCTCAGTAGAGCCAACTTGCTTGCGCAGCTCAAACTTTTGGATTTTGCCGGTGCTGGTTTTGGGTAGTTCGCCAAAAATAATATGGCGCGGCACTTTGAAACCTGCCAGATGCTGCTTGCAATGCGCCACGATGTCCGCCTCCGTCACCTGTGCGCCGGACTTGATTTCCAAGAAGGCGCAAGGTGTTTCGCCCCATTTTTCATCGGGCATGGCGACCACAGCAGCGGCCAGCACAGCGGGATGACGGTAGAGAACGTCTTCCACCTCAATGGACGAGATGTTCTCGCCACCAGAAATGATGATGTCTTTGCTGCGATCCTTGATTTGGATATAGCCATCGGGATATTGCACCGCCAGATCGCCCGAATGAAACCATCCGTCTTTGAATGCTTCTTCCGTGGCGCTGGGGTTTTTCAGATAGCCCTTCATGGTGATATTGCCGCGAAACATGATTTCGCCCATGGTCTCGCCATCCATCGGCACGGGCTGCATGGTGTCGGGATTCATCACACGCACGTCGCGCTGCAAGTGGTAGCGCACGCCTTGACGGGCATTCAGGCGGGCACGCTCGCCGATATTCAGCGCCTCCCAGCTTTCGTGCTTGGCGCAGACGGTGGCGGGGCCATAGACCTCGGTCAGGCCGTAAACGTGGGTCAGGTCAAAGCCCATTTCTTCCATGCCTTCAATCATGGAGGCGGGCGGCGCAGCACCGGCCACCATGGCTTTCACCCCAGCAGGGATGCCTTCCTTCAGCTCTGCCGGGGCGTTGATGAGCAGCGATTGCACAATCGGCGCACCGCAGTAATGCGTGACCCCGTGCTCGCGTATGGCATCAAAAATCGCTTTGGCTTCCACGCGGCGCAGACAGACGTTTACGCCTGCACGGGCAGCAACTGTCCACGGAAAGCACCATCCGTTGCAGTGAAACATGGGCAGCGTCCACAGATACACGCTGTGCTTGGGCATATCCCACTCCAGCACATTGCTGATGGCGTTAATCGCCGCCCCCCGGTGGTGATAGACCACGCCTTTGGGGTTGCCGGTGGTTCCGCTGGTGTAGTTCAGGGCGATGGCATCCCATTCATCATCAGGCATTTGCCAGTCGAAATCAGCAGCGCCTTGGGCAACAAAATCTTCGTAACTGATGCTGCCTACCTGCTGGGCAGCCTCGCCATACTGGGCATCTTCTACTTGAATCACCAACAGCGGCTCGCTGCGCTGGCGTAGCTTGAGCGCCTTGGCAATCACGGGGGTGAACTCAGGGTCCACGATGAGCGCCTTGGCCTCGCCGTGGTCAAGCATGAAGGCCACAGCCTCGGGGTCCAGGCGGGTGTTGAGCGTGTTGAGCACCGCACCTGCCATGGGAATGCCGAAATGCGCCTCCACCATCGGCGGGGTATTAGGCAGGATGACGGCCACCGTGTCATTTTTGCCAATGCCTGCTTGCTGCAAAGCGCTGGCCAATTGGCGGCAGCGGGCATAGGTCTGCGCCCAGGTCTGGCGCAAATCACCATGCACGATAGCCAGACGCTCGGGGTAGATGCTGGCTGTGCGCTCAATAAAGCCCAATGGGGTCAGGGCGGCAAAGTTGGCGGGGTTGGCGGCCAGGTGCTGGTTGAAGGGGGAACTTGCTGTCATACCTATTACCTATCGAGGGGGAAAAATCGTTCAATAAAGTTAATAAAAAAGGGGCGTAATTTCGAAAATAGTCAAGGAAATATCCTTATGCGTTGTTCTGAAATTAGCAAAAACCCTAGGAACGGAACAGAATATACCTAAATTTTTTGTGTTTTTTTGCTTCCTTCGGCAAAGCTGCCAAAACCTTTGTGCTGTCCTTGGAGCTTGCTATCTAAGGTGGCTCAAATACTGGTATGCAAAGCCATTACCTACGGTCTTTTTCAAGG
>JAHAYB010000024.1 GCA_018384835.1 Comamonas sp. | reverse complement strand
AACTGCACCAGCAAGGTGTTGGGCGGCACATCGGCGCTGACGGCCTGGCCGTTGATGGTCATATTGATTTGCATGGCACATATCTCCTTTTCTTAGCTGTGGCAAAGGGTACAAAACTGCTAGAGCCAGACCAAGCATAGCGGCTGCAATGCTGGCTAGCTTGGCTGTGGCCTTGGTTGAGCCGTTTTTTCAGTGAAAGCCCTAGGTTTTTCGGATAAAAAAATCTGCTCAAGAACAAGCGAACTTTGCCGATAACAGGCTACGCCTTGCTGCGGCTTGAGCAGCAGCCACTTTGACTTGAGGAGAGCACCATGCACAGCCACTCGATTGACCACCAGCCCCGCATTCACCACCACGAGCAGCAGCGCAGCAACGCCCTGCAAGAGGCCGAGCGCACCGCCCAATCACGCCCCGAAGGGCAGCGCAACGCCTTGAATGCGCAAATTCTGGAAGCATCGCTGCAAGTGTCGGTGCAAGCCGGCAATGATGGCTTGGCACTGCTGTATCGCAGCGCGGTAGAGCACATCAACGAACTGCTTGCGCCTGAGCTAGGCCCTGATGCCATCGGTCAGGCCATGGGGCAAGACAACAGCGCCGAGGGCACGGCTGGCCGCATCCTGAGCATGACCACCGCATTTTTTGACCAGTACGCAGCCCAGCACAAAAACAAAGACCCCGAGCAGGTCGTGCATGATTTTGTCAACCTGATTCGCGGCGGCTTTGAGCAAGGCTATGCCGAGGCGGCAGACATTCTTGAGGGTTTGGGCGTAATGGGTGACGATAGCCCCATTGCCGCAGGCATCGCCAAAACCTTTGAGCTGGTGCAAAAAGGCTATGACGACTTTCTGGCCAATAAGCTGGCAGAACTGCGCCCGGCTACTGATGCCAGCAAAGAAGGCTCTTCTGCTGCAAGCGCTTAAAACCACCTCCTAACGCCCTCGTAACACCCTAGCGCCCTTGTGCCGGGAGCCATAAAACAACAGTTGCTAGGGCTAGGGCGATTAAACTGCAAGCCAGCTATCAGCAAGGCAGCGTAAGCTACGGGGCTTTCGCCCTGCGTTGGCGTTCTCTTGAAAACTGCAACTTCACTACACTTAACCAAGAAAGGTAAAAAAACCATGTCCTTTTCCGTACCCGAAACCGTGACCAACGCCCAGGCCGATTTAGAGCGCCTAGTCTCTGACCTGCGCGGCCTGCTGGCCAATAAAGAGCTAGACGGCATCCCAGAAATCGGCGCTCTGCGCGAGCGCGTGGACGAAGGCTTGAACCGCGCCCGCGATTCTGCCGTTCATGCTGCCCAAGATGCCGCCCGCCAAGCACGCGAGGCCGCTGCCGTCGCCGACCGCTACGCCCACGACGAGCCTTGGCGCGTGGCCGGTGTGGCTCTGGCAGTTGGCACTTTGGTAGGCTTTTTGCTGGCCAAGCGCTAATTCATCGGCCAGAAAAAAAGGTTCTCGCCCGTGAATTGGATGTCCTTGCTAGGGCTAGATGCTTGGCAGCAGCGCCTGCAAGCTGCTTTGGATGAGAGCGGCCTAGCTGCCCGCGACCGCCTGCATCTAGCCAGCCTAGAGCTAGCGCAAGAAAAAAAGCGCTGGCAAACCTTGGCTATGCTGGCAGTAGCGGCCTTGGTGCTAGGCATCGTGGCTTTGCTGATGCTCTCGTTTGCCCTGCTGGTGCATTTTTGGGATACCCCGCAGCGCCAGGTCGTAGCCTGGGTGTTGGCGGGAGTATGGCTGTTTGCCTGGGCGGTGGTGGTGTATGGCCTGCTTTCAGCAGCGCGTCAAAGCCGCCCACTGTTGGCACTCACCCGCTATGAATTGCAGCGCGACTGGCAAGAATGGCGACAGCGCAAGCAATCGCCCTTGGCATCCAGCAAAGATGCGGCAAGGCACTGAAAGGAGATGGTGCGCTTTATATGAACAAGTCCTCATCCCCGCCCACCAGTGCCGTAGCCGCTTTGTCTGCCTTGGCGCAGTTGCAACAGCGCCCCGAGTGGCACAGTGCCAGCCCTGAGCAGCGCGTGATTTTGCAGCGTATTGCCGCCCAGCGTGACCAGCGCCTGCTGGCGCGGTTAGAGCGTGCCCAGCACCGTGCCCGCTTGGCGAGCAGCCAGCAGGTCAATGCCGATGCTCCCTTGCTGGAGCGCATCAGTGTTTTTGCCCGTCTGCACCCCGCCGTCACTGCCGCAGCGGCCACCAGCCTAGGGCTGATGGTGGGACCCAAGCGCATCGCCCGCCTTGCGCAGGCTAGCTTGCCCACTTTGCTACCGCTTTTGGCAAAAATGCGGCGCTAGTAGCGGGTAAACAGTAAAGCCTAGCCTGCTTGAATGGCTGCCCTCAACCGCCCTTTGTGGCGGTTTTTTGTTGCAGCGCTTGTGCTACCTCGGTCACCAAAGCGGGGCCTGCATAAATCAGGCCGGTATAGATTTGCACCACGTCTGCACCGGCTTCAATTTTGCTCAGGGCATCGCGGGCGCTCATGATGCCGCCTACGCCGATGATGGGAAAGTCCTTGCCCAGCGCCTGGCGCAGTTGGCGTATCACCTGGTTGCTGGCTTGCAGCACGGGGGCACCACTTAGGCCGCCGGTTTCATCCGCATGGGGCAGGCCTTGCACGGCAGCGCGGCTGATGGTGGTGTTGGTGGCAATCACCCCATCCATTTGGTGGCGCTGCAAGGTGGCGGCAATGATGGCCACTTGCGCTTCATCCAGGTCGGGGGCGATTTTGACAAAAATGGGTACTTGGCGGCCTTGTGCCTGCGCCAGTTCGCTGCGGCGCTGGGCAATGGCGGCTAGCAGGCTGTCTAGCGCCTCGTCGCTTTGCAGGGCGCGTAGGTTTTGTGTGTTGGGTGAGCTGATGTTTACCGTCACATAGTCGGCATGGGGATAGACCCCCTCCAGGCAGGTGAGGTAGTCCTGGGTGGCTTCTTCAATCGGGGTGCTGGCGTTTTTGCCAATGTTTAGCCCCAACAGCATGGGCTGCCCCTGGCTGCGTACTTTGGATTGCTGCACGTTGTGCAGGAAAGCGTCCAGTCCATCATTGTTAAAGCCTAGGCGGTTAATCAAGGCATTGGCGCGGGGCAGGCGAAAGATGCGGGGCTTGGGGTTGCCGGGTTGACCTTTGGGTGTGACCGTGCCCACTTCGACAAAGCCAAAACCCATGGCGGCCAGGCCATCAATGCAGCGGGCATTTTTATCCAAGCCAGCGGCCAGGCCCACGCGGTTGGGGAATTGCAGCCCCGCTAGCGTGATGGGGTCGCTGATGCGTGGTTGTCGCCAGGCGGCCTCCAGCATGGTGTTTTGTCCTTGTGCCATGCGGCTCAAGGTTAGCTCGTGCGCTTGTTCGGCATCCATAGAAAACAGCAGGGGGCGCAGGAGGGCGTAGGGAATCAATGACATAGTGTTCCATCCGTTGAAGGGATAATGCGAGGTTTTGACAGGATTTTCCCCCATGACAGCCCCCTCTGCCCCCATCAGCCCAGATGCACTCAAAACCCTGGTCGGCCAAGCCGCGCTGCGCTACGTGCGGGCGGGCGAGATTGTGGGGGTGGGCACTGGCTCCACGGTGAATAAATTCATCGAAGCACTAGCCAGCATGAAAGACCAAATTGCGGGCGCAGTCTCCTGCTCCAAGGCCAGTACCGAGCGCCTGCAAGCCCTGGGCATTCGCGTGTTTGATGCCAATGCGGTAGAGAAACTGGCCGTGTATATCGACGGTGCGGATGAAATCGACCAGCAGGGCTATATGGTCAAAGGCGGTGGCGCAGCGCTCACACGGGAAAAAATCGTGGCCGCCTTGGCCGAGCAGTTTGTTTGTATTGCCGATGCCTCCAAACTGGTGGATAGCCTGGGCGCTTTCCCCCTGCCGGTTGAGGTGATTCCCATGGCCGCCGCACAAATTACCCGCCGTTTTGCGGCGCTGGGTGGGCAGGCGCAACTGCGCCTTAAAGACGGGCAGCCGCTGGTAACAGACAACGGTCAGCATATTCTGGACGTGCGCGGCCTGCGCATCAACCAGCCGCTGGCGTTTGAAACCGAGGTCAGCCAATGGCCGGGCGTGGTCACGGTGGGGGTGTTTGCCCACCAAAAGGCGCAAGTCTGTCTGCTGGGCACGGCAGAAGGCGTACGCACCATTGCTTATTAAATTGCCAATTCAAATAAATGCTTAATGCCCTGTGGCTAGGCTTTTTCCTGCTGGCCGCAATCTCTGCCACGGCGCAGTGGCTGCTAGCGGGCAATGCCGAGGTGTTTGCCGCCATGGTGCAAGCGCTGTTTGCCATGGCCAAGCTGTCGGTCGAAGTCATGGTGCTGCTGTTTGGTACTTTGACCTTGTGGCTGGGTTTTTTACGCATTGCCGAAGAAGCTGGCCTGGTGCAGACCTTGGCACGCTGGCTGGCTCCGCTGTTTGCCCGCCTGATGCCAGAAGTGCCCACCGGTCACCCCGCCCTGGGCTTGATGACGCTGAACTTTGCCGCCAATGGCTTGGGGTTGGATAACGCCGCCACGCCGATTGGCCTCAAAGCCATGCGGGCCTTGCAGGAGCTCAACCCCAGCAGCACCACGGCCAGCAATGCGCAGATTCTGTTTTTAGTGCTGAATGCTTCTTCGCTGACTTTGCTGCCGGTGTCGATTTTTATGTACCGCCTCCAGCAGGGTGCGCCTGACCCGACTTTGGTGTTCGTGCCCATTTTGCTGGCAACTTCGGTTTCTACGCTGGTGGCCTTGCTGACGGTGGCTTGGGTGCAGCGCTTGCCGCTGTTCAGCCCGGTGGTGCTGGCTTATTTACTGCCTTTGGCGCTGGGGTTGGCGGCGTTTGTGGCGTTTTTGGCCAGTTTGAGCAGCGCGGCGTTGGCGGCGCTTTCCGGCTTGCTAGGTAATTTGGTGATTTTTTTCATCATCCTGCTTTTTTTGCTGGTGGGCGCAGTGAAAAAAATTCCGGTGTACGACAGCTTTATCCACGGCGCGAAGGAAGGCTTTGCCGTAGCGCGTGATTTGCTGCCCTATCTGGTGGCCATGCTGTGTGCCATTGGCGTGCTGCGTGCCAGTGGGGCGCTGGACTACGCGCTGGACGGTATCCGCTTTCTGGTGACTGCAACTGGGGTGGATGGGCGCTTTGTCGATGCCCTACCGACGGCGCTGGTCAAGCCTTTTTCCGGCAGTGCGGCTCGCGCCATGCTGATTGAAACCATGCAAAGCCAGGGCGTGGATAGTTTTGCGGCTTTGGTGGCGGCCACGATTCAGGGCAGCACCGAGACGACGTTTTACGTACTGGCGGTGTACTTTGGCGCGGTGGGCTTGCAGCGGGCGCGTCACGCCGTACCCTGTGCGCTGCTGGCGGAGTTGGCTGGGGTGCTGGCGGCGATTGGGGTGTGTTACTGGTTTTTTGCCTAACTTTTGCCTAAGTTTTGCCTATTGCTTCCCTGATAGCTTGCGGGCATCTTGTTAAGCTGTGCCCTTGCTACGACGTTTTGCTTTGCCTTGCTTTGTTTTATGAATTACGCATCTGCCACCCTCTCTTCCGATGATGCCCAGCGCCTCCAGGCACTGCCCCACTCCCCACAAAAAGGGGTGGCGCGTTTTGGCCATGAGATGCTGCTCATCTTTGGCCTGCTGGGTTTGTTGTTGATTGCGATTGCGCTGTTCAGCCATTCCTTGGCAGACCCGGCCTGGTCCACCTCGGGAACCTCAGAGGCGCAAGCGCTGCACAACCGCCTGGGGCACTTGGGCGCTTGGCTGTCAGACATGGCCTACTTTGGCCTGGGGCTGTCGGCCTGGTGGCTGTGGCTGGTGGCTGGTTTTGTGTGGCAGCGCTCGGCCTGGCGCTGGCTGCATAGCCAAGGGGTGTTTTTGCCCAGTTTGCGCCAACGGGCGCGGTTTTGGCTGGGCTTGCTGCTGCTGCTGGGCGCAAGCTGTGCGCTGGAGTGGACGCGCCTGTACCGCTTTGAGGATGCCTTGCCCGGCCACTCCGGTGGGGTGCTGGGTTACATGCTGGGCGTAAGTAGCCAGCGCTGGCTGGGCTTTATTGGCTCTGGGCTGGTGCAGACGGCGGTGTTTGTGCTGGCGCTGAGTTTGGTGTTTGGCTTTTCGTGGGCACGGGCGGCTTATCGGCTGGGGTTTTTTCTGGATGCCCTGATGCGCTGGGCACGCTCAGAGCGCGAGCGCGGGCGCGACCGCGCCCAAGGGCATAAAGCTGCCAGCCAAAGAGCGCCAGAAGCGCAAGAGCAGCCCCCGCATGAGCCGGTGCGCATCGTCACCCCCGAGCCTGCCGAGCCGCAGGAGAACCCAGCGCAAGGCGCAAACCGGCGACAGCCCCCCGCCGCGCCTAGGCGCAAAGGCCGCCCCTTTACGCTGCCGCCCACCCACCTGCTCAACCCCCTGCCAGAGCCAGCGCCCACCGTGGCCGCTGACACCCTAGAGATGACCAGCCGCCTGATTGAGAAAAAGCTCAAAGACTTTGGCGTACCCGCCAACGTTGTGCAAGCCCGCCCCGGCCCGGTCATTACCCGCTACGCCCTAGAGCCTAGCCCCCACCTAAGCGCAGCGCAGTTGCAAGAGGTGGCCAAAGACTTGGCACGCGCCCTGAGCCTGGCCAGCATCCGCGTGCCCCCCACAGGGAGTGATGAGGGCGCTGGCCAAAGCGAAGAACGCCCAGAACGCCCAGAACGCTTATTCTTAGAGCTGCCCAATGCCAAGCGCCACACCATTACCCTGTCTGAGCTAATCGCCTCCAGCGCCTATCACAACGCCAGTAGCCCCCTGAGCCTGGCCTTAGGCAAAGACCCCGAAGGCAAGCCCGTCGTGATTGACTTGGCGCAAGCCCCCCACCTGCTGGTAGCGGGGGAGGCCGGCTCAGGCAAATCGGCGGGGCTGCACGCGATGCTGATGTCCTTGCTCTACAAAGCCACGGCGCAGGATTTACGCCTGCTCATCATGGACCCCAAGGTGCTGGAGATGTCTCTGTACGAAGGCATTGCCCACCTGCTAGCGCCCGTCATCACCGACACCGCCCAAGCGGTGGATGCGCTGCACTGGTGCTTATCAGAGATGGATAGGCGCTTGCACCTCATGAGCCATCTAGGCATACGCCAGCTCAACGAATACAACAGCGCCATTGACACCGCCCAGGCCAAGGGTCGCCCCCTGCTCCACCCGGTAATGCCCAGCCCCTCGCCAGAAGAGAGCCGCCCCCTAGACAGCTTTGAAGAGCTACCGATTCAGCCCGGCCCCAGAGGCCCCAAACCGCTGCAAACCTTGCCGCATATCGTGGTGGTGATTGATGAGCTGGCAGCCCTGCTCCTCACCGAAGGGCGGCAAGTAGAGAGCCTGATAGCCCGCCTGGTGCAAAAATCACGCGCCGTAGGTATCCACCTGATTTTGGCCACCCAACGCCCCCAGGAGCAGGTACTGACCAAGCTGCTCAAGGCCAATATTCCGGCGCGTATTGCCTACCAAGTCAGCACCAAAAGCGACAGCCTGTGCATTTTGGACCAAGAGGGGGCGGAGTCCCTGCTGGGCATGGGCGATATGCTCTACCGCAGCCCGGCGCAACCCCAGCCCCAGCGCATCCATGGCGCGTTTGTGAGCGAGGACGAACTGGTGCGCGTGCTCACCCACGTCAAGCGCCAGGGGCGTGCGCACTATGTGCCTGAGCTATTGGCCGGGCATCAGCCGCAGTAGCTTTGCTACTTACCTTTGCTACTCCAACGCCCGCTAACGTCTATCAACGCCCGGCTACCAGCATGACCCAAGCGCAAGCACTAGAATGGCCGGTTTGCCGAAATTTTCCTGCTCGCGTGTTTGCAAGCACGCCCGCAGTACCCTTTGCAAGGAAGTGATAGCCCCCCCATGCCTAGCCCCCAAAGTACCCTCAGCCCCGTCCCCATCTCCCCCATCGAAGACATCATTGCCGATATACGCGCCGGGCGCATGGTGATTTTGGTGGACGAGGAAGACCGCGAAAACGAGGGCGACCTGATTCTGGCGGCCGACCACGTCAGCGCCGAGGGCATCAACTTCATGGCCAAGCATGGCCGTGGCCTGATTTGCCTGACCCTCACCCGCCAGCGCTGCGAGCACCTGAACCTGCCCCCCATGGCCGCCCGCAACGGCACGGTCTATAGCACCGCATTTACCGTCTCAATTGAAGCGGCTGAGGGTGTGACCACCGGCATCAGCGCCGCCGACCGCGCCCGTACCGTGCAAGCCGCCGTTGCCCCCAATGCCAAGGCCAGCGATTTGGTGCAGCCCGGCCACATCTTCCCCCTGCAAGCGGTGGATGGCGGGGTGCTGATTCGCGCAGGCCATACCGAGGCTGGTTGCGACCTGGCCGCCCTGGCTGGTTGCAGCCCCGCAGCGGTGATTTGCGAAATCATGAAGGACGATGGCACCATGGCCCGCCTGCCCGATTTGCAGGAATTTGCCGCCGAGCATGGCCTGAAAATCGGCACCATTGCCGCCTTGATTGAATACCGCAGCCGCACCGAGTCCCTGCTGGAAAACGTCGGCAGCCGCCTGATGCAAACTGCGCACGGCACTTTCACCGCCCATGCCTTTCTGGATAAACCCAGCCAGTCGGTGCATTTGGCGCTGACCGTTGGCCAATGGTCGGCTGATGACGAAGTAGCCGTGCGTGTACACGAACCGCTATCGGTGCTGGATGCGCTAGAAGTCGAGCGCCCCATGCACTCCTGGAGCCTGGATGCCAGCCTGCGCTATCTGCAAGAAACCGGGCAGGGCGTGGCCGTGCTGCTGAACGCTGGGGAAAGCGCCGAGCAATTGCTCCAGCAGTTTCAGGGCAAAGCCCGCTCT
>JAHAYB010000018.1 GCA_018384835.1 Comamonas sp. | reverse complement strand
TTTATCGAGCCGAATGAGCGCTTTCGCCTGCCGCAAGACAGCAGCAGCGACATCATCATGGTGGGGCCGGGCACGGGGATTGCACCGTTTCGCGCCTTTGTGCAGCAGCGCCAGGCCGATGGAGCGAGCGGGCGCAACTGGCTGTTTTTTGGCAACCCGCACCGCCACAGCGATTTTCTGTACCAAACCGAATGGCAGAACGCGCTGCAAGAGGGGGCGCTCACGCGGCTGGACTTGGCCTTCTCCCGCGACCAGGCAGAAAAAATTTACGTGCAGCAGCGCCTGCGCGAACAGGGCGCTGAGCTGTGGCAATGGCTGGAAGGCGGAGCCTACCTCTACGTCTGTGGCGATGCCCAGCACATGGCCGCCGATGTGCAGCAAGCGCTGCTGGATGTGGCCGAGCAGCACGGCGGCCTGTCGCCCGAATCGGCTGCCGATTGGCTCAAGGGCTTGCAGTTGCAAGGCCGCTATCTGCGCGATGTGTATTAAATAAGCGCCCTTTTTTCCTAGCCACTTTTCATAGCCATTTTTTCTGTGCGGAGCGTCCCGAACGCCCCGCGCTGGCTGGTTGCACCTTGGATTTTTTATGACTGACCGCATCACTATCACCAAAACAAAAACCACAACCAAAGCTGAGGCAGCCACTCCTTTACCCGCTGCCGAGCAACTCAAGCGGGACAGCCGCTTTCTGCGCGGCACGATTGCCCAAGGGCTGGCCGACCGCAGCACCGGCGCTATCAGCGAGGACGATAACAAGCTGATGAAATTCCACGGCAGCTACCAGCAGGACAACCGCGACATTCGCGACGAGCGCCGCCGCCAGAAGCTGGAGCCGGACTACAGCTTCATGGTGCGCGTGCGCCTGCCCGGTGGCGTACTCAGCCCCCAGCAATGGCTGGATTTGGATGACCTGGCCAGCCGCTACGGCAATGCCGGGCTGCGCATCACCACGCGCCAAACCTTCCAGATTCACGGCGTGCGCAAGGAAGACATGCGCGATTTGATGCACGGCATCAACACCACCGGCCTATCGACCCTGGCCGCTTGCGGGGATGTGGTGCGAACCTTTGTCTGCTCGGTCAATCCGCAGATTTCCAGCGGCCACGCCAAGGTCTATGACTGGTCGTGGCAACTGATGGAGCATCTCGCCCCGCGCACCAGCGCCTACCGCGAGCTGTGGATTGACCGCCTGGAGCAAACCACCGACGGCGCGAGCGATGCCGAGCCGCTGCTAGGCCCCACCTATCTGCCGCGCAAGTTCAAAATTGGCTTTGCCATCCCGCCGTATAACGATGTGGACATCTTTGCCCAAGACCTGGGACTGATTGCCATCTTGGATGCGGACAACCAACTACAAGGCTTTAACGTCGCGGTAGGCGGCGGCATGGGCAGCACCGCAAGCGACCCCAGCACTTACCCCCGTCTGGGCGATGTCATCGGCTTTGTGCCGCCCGAGCATTTGCTGCAAACCTGCTGGCACTTGGTAGCCGTGCAGCGCGACTTTGGCAACCGCCAAGAGCGCAAGCACGCCCGCCTGAAATACACCATTGACAGCCACGGGGGCTTGGCCTGGTTCCGCGACGAGCTGCAATCGCGCCTGCCCTTTGCCATCGAGCCGCCGCGCCCCTACCAATTCACCCACAACGGCGACCGCTTTGGCTGGATAGAGGGCGACGATGGCCGCTGGCATCTGACGCTGCGCATCCCCAGTGGCCGCCTGCTGGACGTGCCCGGCCACACCCGCCAGACGGGGATGCGCGAAATCGCCCGCATCCACCGGGGCGACCTGCGCATGACCGGCAACCAAAACGCCGTGATTGCCAACGTCGCCACCGAGGACAAGGCCGCTATTGAAGCGCTGGTGCGCCAGCACGGCCTGGACGACCATGAAAGCGCCAGCGGCCTGCGGCTGAACGCCATCTCTTGCGTGGCGCTGCCCACTTGCGGTCTGGCAATGGCTGAGGCCGAGCGCTATCTGCCCCACATCGTCACCCAGCTAGAGCAGTTGATGGCGCGTCACGGCTTGCAGGACGAGGCGATTCACCTGCGTATTTCCGGCTGCCACAACGGTTGCGCCCGTCCCTTCGGCGGCGAAATTGGCCTGATAGGCCGCGCCGTGGGCAAGTACGACCTGCGCATTGGCGCTGACCATATCGGCGAGCGGCTGAACACCATCTATCGCGAAAATATCAACGAGGCGAGCATTCTGGCCGCGCTGGACGAGCTATTCGCCCGCTTTGTGGCCGAGCGTCATAGCGGCGAGCGCTTTGGCGATTTTGTGGTGCGCAGCGGCATCGTCACCCCACCCGAGCGCCGCCCGGCGCTGGTGTACTGAAGGAGGCCGCGTCATGCAGCATTTCCCTCTATTTCTGGATTTGCGTGGCCGCCGCGTATTAGTGGTGGGCGCTGGCACAGTGGCCGAGCGCAAAATTGCCCTGCTACTGGCTGCCGGGGCTGCTGTGACCGTGGTTGCGCCCGTGGCACAACCCCAGGTATTGGCACGTGCCCAGGCGGGCGAAATCACCCTGCACAGCCAGGCATTCACCCCGCGCTGGCTGGATGGTGTCTGGCTGGTAATTGCCGCCACCAACAACGCCGCGCTCAACGAGCAAGTCTCCCAAGCCGC
>JAHAYB010000010.1 GCA_018384835.1 Comamonas sp. | reverse complement strand
GCAATGGCCAAGCACCAAGTCATCATCGTTTGTGGCGAAACCGGCTCGGGCAAGACCACGCAACTGCCCAAAATTGCCCTGGCCTTGGGGCGCGGTGCTTGCAATGCCCCAAGCGGCCAGCGCCCGCGCCTGATTGGTCACACCCAGCCGCGCCGTATTGCGGCCAGCAGCGTAGCCAAGCGCATTGCCCAAGAGTTACAAACCCCGCTGGGCGAGGTGGTGGGCTACAAGGTGCGCTTTCAAGACCGTTTGAGCAAGGGTGCATCCGTCAAGCTCATGACGGACGGTATTTTGCTGGCAGAAACACAAACCGACCCGCTGCTCAAAGCCTATGACACCCTGATTATTGACGAGGCACACGAGCGCAGCCTGAATATTGATTTTCTGCTGGGTTACTTAAAACAAATACTGCCCAAGCGCCCAGATTTGAAAATCGTCGTCACCTCTGCCACGATTGATGCCGAGCGCTTTGCCCAGCATTTTGCAGATAAAAACAACCAGCCCGCACCGGTAATAATGGTCTCTGGCCGCACCTACCCGGTAGAAATGCGCTGGCGGCCTTTTGAAGAGAAAAAAGACTACGGCATTAACGATGCCATGGCCGATGCCGTCGATGAATTATGGGCGGGCGGCCAGGGTGGGGATATTTTGATATTCCTGCCCGGCGAGCGGGAAATTCGTGAAGCCGCCGACCATTTGCGCAAGCATTTACAGCATTTTCCGGCGCTCAGAAATAGTGAAGTATTGCCGCTATTCTCGCGCCTATCGCAAGCCGAGCAAGACCGGATTTTTGACAACCACAGCCAGCGGCGCATTGTGCTGGCGACCAACGTCGCGGAAACTTCGCTCACCGTACCCGGTATTCGCTATGTGATTGATACCGGCACAGCGCGGGTTAAACGCTACGCCTTTAGAAGCAAGGTGGAGCAATTACTGGTGGAACCCATTAGCCAAGCGGCAGCCAATCAACGTGCTGGGCGCTGTGGGCGGGTGGCCAATGGTATTTGTATTCGCCTGTATGACGAGGCCGACTTTAACCAGCGCCCGGCATTTACTGACCCGGAAATTCTGCGCTCTTCTTTAGCCGGGGTGATTTTGCGCATGAAAAGCCTGGGGCTGGGCGATGTGGTGCATTTCCCCTTTCTGCAAGCGCCCTCCGGGCGAGCGATTGCCGATGGCTACCAACTGCTGCAAGAGCTGGGCGCAGTCGATGAGCGCGGCCAGCTCCTACCCATGGGCAAAACCCTGGCACGCCTGCCGCTAGACCCGCGTGTCGGGCGCATGATTGTGGAAGCCCAGCAGCGCGGTGCCTTGGCTGAGGTGCTGGTGATTGCCGCCGCCCTGTCCGTGCAAGATGTGCGCGACCGCCCGCTGGAAGCGCAAGCCCAGGCCGACCAGCAACACGCCAAGTTTGACGACGAGAAAAGCGAATTCTCCGGCTACCTGCGCCTATGGCAATGGCTGGACGATGCCCGTGGCGGCAAAGCCGTCGCCCAAACCCGCAAGCAAATGCAAGCGCAAGAGGCGGCTTCTGTGCCAGCGCTTTCACTTCAACCGGCGCAGCAGCAACAGCAGGCGACCAGCGCCACCCATAAACTCAGCAACCGCCAATGGGAGCAGTTGCTGCGGCAAAACTACATCAGCATTCGCCGCGTGCGTGAATGGCGCGATATTTACTCGCAACTACTCACCGTGGTTAAAGAACAGCAATGGCAGCCCAATACCGAGGCGGCTGGTTATGATGCGGTGCATTTATCCATGCTTTCTGGCTTATTGGGCAATATCGGCTTCAAAAGTGAAGAGTATGATGCCTATTTAGGGGCGCATGGCATACGCTTTCATGCCCACCCAGGGGCGCATTTAAGCAAAAAACCAGGGCGCTGGATTGTGGCTGCCGAGCAGGTAGAAACCAGCCGCTTGTATGGCCGTGGCATTGCCGCCATTCAGCCGCAATGGCTGGAAGAGGTGGGCGGCCATTTACTCAAAAAGCAATTGCTTGACCCGCATTGGAGCAAAAAGCGTGCAGACGTAGTCGCTTATGAGCGGGCTACTTTATACGGCATCGTTGTCTATAACCACCGAGGGGTGAGCTATGGCCGCAAAGACCCGCAAGATGCGCGTGAAATGTTTATCCGCCGCGCCTTGGTCGATGGTGAATGGGAAACCCCATGGCCATTTTTAGCGGCCAATCAAAAAACTATTCGTAAAGTTGAAGACTTAGAGCATAAAAGCCGCCGCCAAGACGTGTTGGTGGACGATATGCTGATTTACGCCTTCTACGACCAGCATATTCCTGAAGGGGTTTTTAACGCAGCCACGTTTGATAAATGGTTTCGCCAGGCCAGCAAAGAGCAGCCGCAGCTACTGCGCCTGTCCAAAGACGAGTTAATGCGCCATGAAGCAGCCGGTATTACCAGCGAAAAATTTCCCAAACTGGTGCGCTTGGGCGGCGGCGATTGCAGCGCCAGCTACCTGCACGACCCAGGCGATGCGCGGGATGGCATTACCGTTACCGTGCCGCTGTTTGCCCTGAACCAAGTGAGTGAGGAACGCGCCCAGTGGCTGGTTCCGGGCATGTTGAAGGACAAAATCCAAGCCCTGCTCAAAAGCCTGCCCCAGCGCCCGCGCAGCCGCTTTGTGCCTTTGCCCGAAAGCGCCCAGCGGCTGGCCGACTTATTCAGCCAGCCCGAGCAGTGGGCACAAGGCACTTTGCTGCAAGCGCTGCTGCAACAGGCGCGTCAGGAAACGGGGCTGGACATCAAACTGGCTGATTTCAAGC
>JAHAYB010000007.1 GCA_018384835.1 Comamonas sp. | reverse complement strand
GGGCTGGAGTGGTCACAGGCGTAGATTTTTCATCATTACAAAATAGGGGAGGGGGCGGATACAGAGGGCACAAAAAAGCCGCTACCAGCGAACTGTAGCGGCTTTGTTGGGCAGCGGGCTGTTGTACGGGCAACAGCAATGCGGCGGTTGCGGCCTTATTCGGCGGCGGCTGGTGCTGCTGCGGGAGCGGTGGCAACCTTGCGCTGGGGCAGTTTTTCCTTGATGCGGGCTTTCTTGCCGGTCAGGCCGCGCAGGTAGTACAGCTTGGCGCGACGCACGTCACCACGGCGTTTGACTTCAATGTTGGCAATCAGGGGCGAGTAGGTTTGGAAGGTACGCTCCACACCTTCACCGCTGGACATTTTGCGCACGATGAAGCCGCTGTTCAAACCACGGTTGCGTTTGGCAATGACCACGCCTTCGTAGGCTTGGACGCGCTTGCGGCTGCCTTCAACCACGTTGACGCTAACAATGACGGTGTCGCCAGGGTTGAAGTCGGGGATGGTTTTGTTCAAGCGAGCAATTTCTTCTTGCTCTAGGGTTTGGATCAGATTCATGTTGATGCTCATCATCTTGATCGTGCCCGCGCCGAAATTGGCAAGCACCGGGATTGGTGCAAAGGCTGCATGGTTAGCGTTTGCAGCGGCCGGGTAGAGGATCAAAGAACCGGGCATTATAGCGTTGAATGCGTTTCCAAACCTGTGCTTACAGCGCAGAAAACTGGTGGCTGTGCGCTAAAGCTTCAAACTTCTCAACGGGCAGCGGGGCGGTTAGGAGGTAGCCCTGCCAGGTCAGGCAGCCTTCGCGCTCTAGGAAGAGGCGGATATCCTCCGTCTCTACCCCCTCTGCCGTCACTTGCAGCCCCAGGCTGTTGCCCAAGGCCACAATGGTGCGAGCGATGGCGGCATCGTTGGGGTCGCTTAACACGTCGCGTACAAAGCTTTGGTCAATTTTTAGCTCTTTGAGGGGTAGGCGCTTGAGGTAGCTTAACGAGGAGTAGCCCGTGCCAAAGTCATCTAGCGAGAAGCCCACGCCGTGGCTGCGCAGCTCGCGCATTTTGCCAATCGTCTCTTCAATATCTTCTAGCAGCATACTTTCGGTAATTTCTAGCTTGAGCCGCTCGGGCTTGGCTTGGCTATCGGCCAAAGCTGCTAGGACTTGGGCGACTAGGTTGGCCTCGCTAAATTGGCGCGGGCTGACGTTGACGGCCACGTTCAAATCTTGCAGCACCGGCATCTCTGCCCAACGCGCCAGGGTGTGGCAGGCTTGCTCTAGCACCCATTGGCCTAGGGGCAAAATCAGCCCGCTTTTTTCAGCCAGCGGGATAAATTGCACTGGCGAGATAAAGCCTTTTTCCGGGTGCTGCCAGCGCAGCAGGGCTTCCGCACCAACCATACGCCCTTGGCGTACCTGGGGCTGGAAGTACAGCACAAACTGCCCCTGCTCAATGCCTCGGCGCATATCCGCTTCTAACTGGGTGCGCTCGGTGACGGCCACCTGCATTTGCGGGTCGTAGAAGCGCAAGGTGTTACGCCCCGCCGACTTGGCTTGGTACATGGCGATATCGCTGTGTTGCAACACCGTCTCTGCCGGTACTTCCTGCCCCTGAAATAGGCATAGCCCGATGCTTGCACCCACGTAGATGTCTTGCTCCTGCTCTTGCCCAGGGTCTAGGGTGAAGGCTTGGCTCATCGCAAGCAGCAGCTTTTCGGCCATGGTCTCTGCCTTCATGGCTGCGTCTTGGGCATTGTGGGCGGCCAAGTCGGCTAGAAGCAGGGCAAACTCATCACCGCCCAAACGCGCTAGGCTGCCGTCTTCTTCAGCGCATTCGCCCAGGCGCTGGGCAATGGCTTGTAGCAGCCGGTTGCCAGCCTCAGAGCCAAGGGTGTCGTTGATGTTCTTGAAATGGTCCACATCCAGCATCAGCACTGCGCCCCAGTGGCTGTGGCGCTGGCTCAAGGCCATGGCTTGGTTGAGGCGGTCGAGCAGCAGGCGGCGATTGGGTAAGCCGGTGAGGCCGTCAAAATAGGCCAGGCGCTGGATTTCTTTTTCTGCCTCTTGGCGGGCGGTTACGTCTTCAATGATGACCACATGGCCGCCACCGATAACGCGCTTGCCCGAGATTTCCACATTGCGCTGCGCTCCGTCTTTATGTGTGAGCACAAAGCCGAGGCGGGGAATGGTTCCTTCCTGGCATTGACGCGCTTGGGCATAGGCGCTGCGCCATTGCTGCTGCACGTATTGGCGCAGACGCGCATCGGGGATGGTGAGGCACCACCAAGTATCAACACTGTGCTCATCATCTGCGCTGCTGTAGCCGCAAATGCTCACTTGCTGGGCGTTGCGGTACAAAATCTGCCCCTGCTTGACTAGGCTCACCCCTACGGGCATGTGCTCTAGCACGGAGAGCAGGCGTGCCTCGTTCTCTAGCAGTTGTGCCTGCATTTGCTGGCGCTGCTCAATATCTTGGGCAATCACCAGCCAGGTGCTTTGCCCCTGCTCTTTGGCGTTGAGCAAAGAGACCACCAGCTCTACCCACACCCACTGGCCGTTTTTATGCCGGTAGCGTTTTTCTAGCTGGTATTGGTACTGGTGGTACTGGTTTGGGCTGTGCCCCTCCCCTTCCTTTTGTTTTTCTAGCTGCGCTAGCACGCCTGCAATGAGTGCGCTTTCTTTATGCGCATCGTCGGGGTGGGTTAGCTCTTGCCAAGGCAGTTGCATCAGCGCTTGCTGGCTGTAGCCTAGGATGTCGGCAAATTTTTGGTTAATCAAGATGGGCAAGCCCATGCCTGCCAGCTCCCCCGGTGAGTGTTGCTGGTGCTGCTGGTGTTGCTGTGGGGGCAGAAACTGAAACTGCCCCACGCCTACCCCAGCTTGGTTAAACAGGGTGAAAAAACGCTGCTCGCTATTTTCCCAAGCCCGCTGTGTTTGCTGCTGATGCGTTTGGGCGCGTTGGCGGTCACGCCCCCACAGCCAGGCCAAGCCGCTAAACAAGGCGGTAATGAGCAGGCCGCCCCACAGCAGCACCCAGGGCTGGCTTTTTTCGGCGGGGAATAAAAAGTCATGCGTTGGCTGCGCTTGCAGCAACCAGCGCCGCCCGCCAACTTCTAGCTCTTGCTGCCACTGCATGGCATGGTTGGTGGCCTGGGTGTCATAGTCAGGGCTTTGCATCAGCACCACAGGCTCGCTAGGGTGGCCGGAGGCGGAGGGCGGCGCTACCTCCTCCTGCCCTGGCCAGGGGTTGCGCCAGCCTGCATCTTGCGCCTGCCAGCGCATCCCGCTCAAATAACCCCGGCTAGCCAGAAAATCCAGTGCCTGCTGAAGGTCAATGGTGACTCCTACCGCACCAATAAAGCGGGTTTGGTCCCACAGCGGTAGCCGCAAAATAACCCCTCGGCCTGCGTGGGCAGCAGTATCGGCAGACTGCCCCGTTGCTGTCCCCGGCAGCGCTGGCGGTGGGGCTTGCAGCGGGGTTTGAGCATTGTGCGCAAAACTGCCCTGAAACAGCGCAAACGGCTCTGTTGCGCTGATGCTACGGGTGCTGCGGGCACGCAACATACTCTCTAAATTAGGCGCTTGGCTGGCAATATCCAAGCCCAGCAGAGGGCGGTTGCCGGCGAGTGGCCACGCGTATTCAATCACGTAGGCATCAGCATCAGCAGCGGGTGAAGCAGCCGGTGAAGCAGCGCTGGGGCTGGGGTGGATGGCAAAGTCCAGCGGCTGCTCTCCGCTCCAGTGCGGGTTCAGGCGAGAGCGCTCTTGAAAATGCGCCCGCTGCTGCCCCGCCACATAGCGCGTAAAGTGAATGTTAATCACCCCAGGGGGCAGGTGCTCTTGCTCCAGACGTTGGGCTACGCGCTCAAACTCTGCACGGCGCAGGTGGGGATGCAGCACAAACAAATTACCCAGGCCATGCAAGATGTCCGACAGGCTATGCACACGCTGGCGCACCTGCTCGCTAGTGCGCTGGGCGTGCAGGTGAAAGCGTTCTTGCGCCTGCTCTTGCAAGCTATGGCGCTGGTGCTGCCACAGCCCCAAGGAGGCGGCGCAGCCAATGACCGCTACCAGCACCGGTCCGCCCCAAGCCCAGCGGGCACAGGGAGTGACGGTAGCGGTAGTAGCAGTGGTGGAGAAAGGCAACCCACTGGTATCACCAAGGACTGGGCTGACGGAGGAGGGGGAGGCAGAGGAGGTCACGGGAAATCTAGTTATAGAGCAGCTATAAGATAGCCATGGGGCAAGGCTGAGAACGCCATTTGCCGATATTGGCACAAGGAGTCATAGGCTTGTTACGACGTTCAACGCCCATTGTCCGCTCTAAAACACATCCTGAACACCCTTGTTGAGACTTGTTGAGGCAAGTCATCAATACAGGCCATTGCATCGAACCATTGCTTCGTTATGGCTGATGTTCAAACTCTTCAAAAAGGAAAAGAGGTATCCCATGGGTATGAGTACCAACACATTGATTAGTACCGATGTCGCCATCATCGGCGCAGGCACGGCCGGCCTATACGCTTTGCGCGAGGTGCGCCGCGCTGGTAAGGACTTTGTGCTGATTGACCGTGGTCCGCTGGGCACTACCTGCGCTCGGGTGGGCTGTATGCCCTCCAAAGTGGCGCTGCACGCAGCGGCTACTTGGCAAGCGCGTCACGCCATGCAGCGCATCGGGGTTAGCGGCACAGAGCAGCTTGCCATTGACCACGATAGCGCCTGGGGCTATGTGCGCAGCCTGCGCGACCAGTTTGCAGGCAACGCTGCTGCCCACGCCCGCAAAGCGGCGGGCGACAAGCTGCTAGAGGGCAGTGCCCGCTTCCTCAGCGCCCAGCAGTTGCTGGTGCAAACCCCAACAGGCACGGTACAAGTGCAGGCCAAGGCGGTGGTGCTGGCCGTAGGCTCGCGCCCAGTGCTGCCCGCTTGGCTTCAAGAAGTAGCACAAAGCAGTGGCCGCGTACTGACCACCGATGCCTTGTTTGAGCAAACCCACCTGCCCCCGCGCATCGGCATTTTGGGGCTGGGCGTGATTGGCCTAGAGATGGGCTTGGCACTCTCGCGCCTAGGCATTGAGGTGGTGGGGGCAGACTTAGCGCAGCAAATTGCAGGCATTACCGACCCAGTGGTGGCACAAGCGGCCGCCCAGCACCTGGGGCAAGAGCTGCCCCTGTGGCTAGGCCAGGCCACGGCGGTAGAAATGGCCGCTGATGGCCAAGCGCTGCTGCTGCGGGCAGGCGAGCAAAAGGCCGAAGTCGATATGCTGCTGGCCGCTTTAGGCCGCCGCTCTAACTTAGACCAACTGGCGCTAGAGGCCACTGGCCTAGCCCTCAATGAGCACGTAATGCCCACCATTGACCCTGCCACCTTGCAAGCGGCTGATAGCCCTATCTTCGTTGCGGGAGATGCCAACACCTTGCGCCCACTCATGCACGAGGCGGCTGACCAAGGCGCAGCAGCGGGCTTTAACGCCGCCCGCTTTGCCCAGCAAGCGCCTGTGCGCTTTGCTGTCAAAGTGCCGCTGGCGATTGCTTTTACTGACCCGGATATCGTCAGCATTGGCCAGCGCTGGGAAGCGTTGGACGCAAGCCAAATTCTGATTGGTCAAGCCCTAGGGCAAGGCAATGGCCGCGCCCGCATTGTGGGCGGCAGCGCGAGCGTTTTGCGTATTTATGCCGATGCCCAAACAGGCCGCCTACTGGGCGCAACCATGCTGGCCAAAGGGGGCGAGCACCTGGCACACCTGCTGGCAGCTAGCATTGCCCGCCAAGAAACGGCGGCCCAGGCTCTGCAACTGCCCTACTACCACCCGGTGCTGGAAGAAATGCTCTCCAGCGCCCTGCAAGACATCGTGCGCCAGCAGCCCGTCGCCAGCGCCTACCCCCTGGGCTTAACGTTGGCTGTGGGCTAAAGCGCTGCGCCCTCAGTACCCTCTGTGCCCTCTGCGCCGACGGCCACGGGGCGCTGGGGGTCGCTGCACCACTGGCTCCAGCTACCGGCCATCAGGCCAGCGTCTGCAAAACCGGCAATCGCCATGGCAAGCAAGTTGGGGATGGCGCTCACACCGCTGCCGCAGTAATGCACAACCGGGCGCTGAGGGTGCTGCGCCAGCAGGTCGGCAAACTCAGCGCGTAGCAGGTGGGAGGGCTTAAAGCGCCCGTCTAGGGCTAAGTTCTGGCTGAAAGGGCGGTTTAGCGCCCCAGGGATATGGCCTGCTACGGGGTCTAGCGGCTCTAACTCGCCACGGTAGCGCTGGGGGGCGCGGGCATCGAGTAAGCAGGGGGCATCGGCCTGCCCCAAGGTGTGGGCAATGTCTTGCACCGTCCAAAGGCGGCGCAAGGCGGGTTGTAGGTGAAAGCCGCTGCCGCTGCCGCCGCCGCCGTTGTTATCGTTGCTAGCGCTGTTTGCACGGCCTGCATTGTTTGGCTCTGGCTCTGGCTCTGGCGGAGGGCTGGCTTGCAATGCGCCGCCTTGGGCTTGCCAGGCGGGCAAGCCGCCATCGAGTACGGCCACGGCCTCATGGCCTGCCCATTGCAGCATCCACCACAGTCGCCCGCAGTAGTTCACCCCTTGGCGGTCATAGACCACGGCTTGCATGGTGTTGTCAAAACCGATGCTGGTCAGCCACTGGGCAAAACGCTGGCGGCTGGGCAAGGGGTGGCGGCCACCGCTGGCGGCATCTGCATCATGGGGGCGGGCGCTGAGGTGCTGGTCCAAGTCGGCATAGACCGCGCCGGGGATATGCCCTTGTGCATATTGCGCTTTGCCCGCTTGGGGGTTGGCCAAGTCAAAGCTGCAATCAAACACCATGCAGGGGCGTTGGCTGGCAAGCAGTTGTTGCAATTGCTCGGCGCTGATAAGCAGTTGGTATGTGCTAGGGGCGGAGGGGGTGGGGGCGGAAGGGGTCATGGCTGGTACATGCTGGTAGAAAAAATCGACCTAATCCCTGGGCGTATCGCTTAAATCGCGCTGCACCTGGGCAATGCTGGGGTTGCGTCGTAGGCTGCGCAGCGCTGCTTCGAGGTGCTGCTGGCTGTGTACGCCAACGATAAAGCGCAGCACGGTGGTGTGCATGGCGGATTCGTCTTCCATGTCGATGCGGCGGATATCTACATCCGCATCCGCTAGTGCTTGGGTGATACGCGCTAGCACGCCTTTGCCGTTGTGTACGGTCATGCTCAGGCTGGCGTTGTACAGGTGTTGGGTGCTGTCTTCGCCCCATTCGACGGGGATTTGGCGCTCTGGCTCACGCGCCAGCAGGCGCTGGGCGTGCTGGCATTGGCCGTGGTGGATGCGTAAGCCCTGGCCGTGGCTGAGGTAGCCTTGCAGTGGGTCGCCAGGCACGGGGCGGCAACATTCTGCGTAGTGGGTGGCCGCCTGTTGGTGGCCTGAGAGCAACACCACGGTACTGGCTTGTTGGCTGCTTTGGATAAAGCGCTGCTGGGTCAGGAGCAATGCGTCACCACGCTGGCCGCCTTGGGCTAGCAGGCCGCTAATGCGCTGCGCTACCACGCTGGCTACTTGCTGGCCCAGGCCAATGGCTTGCAGCAGGTCGGTGCTGGTTTGCCCAGGCTCTAGCAGTGCGGCCCATAGGGCTTGGCCTGCGTCGCTATCGGGGGAGGGTAGCTCGGCAATGCCTAAATCGCGCAGGGCTTGGCTTAAAAGCTGCTCGCCCAGAACGCTGGAGTTGGCTTGGGCGCTGGTTTTGAGGTAGTTCCCAATTTTGGAGCGGGCGCGTCCGGTTTTTGCAAAATCGAGCCACTGCTCTAAGGGGCTGGCTTGGGGGTCGGTGACGATTTCCACCACATCGCCGTTTTTCAGGGTGCTGCGCAGGCTGGCCGGCTCTTGGTTGATGAGGGCGCTGGTAGCGTGGTGGCCGATATTGCTGTGAATGGCGTAGGCAAAGTCCAGCGCCGTTGCATCCTTAGGCAGAGAAAAAACCTTGCTCTTGGGGGTGAAGACGTAGATGGAGTCGGGGAATAAATCGACTTTGACGTTGTCCCAGAACTCGCTGGCATCGCGGGTTTCGTTTTGGATGTCCAGCAGCGATTGCAGCCATTGGGTATTGATGCCGTCTTGCTGCCCTTGTTGGTAGAGCCAGTGGGCGGTGATGCCCGCCTCGGCAACGATGTGCATGGCCTCGGTGCGCACTTGAAACTCAATGCTCAAGCCCGAGGGGCCAACCAAGGTGGTGTGCAAGGACTGGTAGCCGTTGTTCTTGGGAATGGCAATGTAGTCCTTAAAGCGCCCAGGCACTGGCCGGTAGAGCTGGTGGAGCACGCCCAAGGCGGTATAGCAGTCGTTGATGCTGGGCACGATGACGCGAAAGCCATACACATCCGTGACTTGGGCAAAACTTTGGTGCTGGCCTTGCATTTTTTGGTAGAGGTTGAACAAGGTGTTCTCTCGCCCCGCTAAGCGGGCTGATAGGCCGCTGTCTTGCAAAGCGGTTTGAGTGGCTTGGTGGGCTTTTTTCACCGTATCGCGTCGGCGCGAGCGCGATTTGTGGATGGCTTTATCCAGTGTTTCGTAGCGCCAGGGGTGCAGGTGGCGAAAGGCCAGCTCTTGCAGCTCGCGGTAGCTTTGGTTCAGACCCAGGCGGTGGGCAATGGGGGCGTAAATTTCTAGCGTCTCTGAAGAGATGCGCCCCCACTTGCTGCGTGGCATATCGCCCATGGTGCGCATATTGTGTGTGCGGTCTGCGAGTTTGACCAAGATAACGCGCACGTCTTTGGCCATGGCTAGCAGCATTTTGCGAAAGGACTCGGCTTGGTTTTCCTCGCGGCTGTTGAAGTGCAGCTTGTCTAGCTTGGTCAGGCCATCGACCAGCTCTGCCACGGTGGGGTCAAAGTGCTGGGCGATGTCGTCTTTGCCGATATCGCAGTCTTCCATGGCATCGTGCAGCAAGGCGGCGCACAGCGCTTGGCTATCGAGCTTCCAGTTAGCGCAGATACCCGTTACCGCTATGGGGTGGGTGATGTAAGGGTCGCCACTGCTGCGCCATTGGTTACGGTGGGCTTGGTCGGCATATTCCCAGGCGCGGCGCACGGTGGCCAGGCTCTGGGGGGTGAGGTAGGTGAGAAAGCCGCTCAAATGCTCAAAGTGCAGGGCGGATACCTCGGCAGCTTTGGCCAAGCGCTCTGCCGGGGGCAGGTCCTTGGCAATGGCAATAGAAGGAAAAGAGGAGCTGGGGGAGGGATACACAGCCGCGTTCATAAAGCACCAAAGGGAATATGGAAAGTTCTTGGGACGCTCTGCATCAATCGTTGTGCCGCCTGTGCTGGCAACCTGGGTGCAAAGCATCCCCAGCAGGCCAGAGCGCATAAAAAAAGCACCGCTTGGTTAAGCGGTGCTGACATTGTCTATGGTTTTATCCAGTGCGTTTGCAAGCACGCCCGTAACTGGGCGAAATAGCTGAAATAACCAAAATCGCGCAGAAGCGCCGGCCTGTCTGAAATAGTTGACATCCTCCCCGCCCTAAAGGACGGGGATTCCTACCGTGTTCAGGCCTCGGCCTGACTCACCTCGGTGGGTTCCTGCTTCACCGAGGCTGCACGCTTG
>JAHAYB010000005.1 GCA_018384835.1 Comamonas sp. | reverse complement strand
TTTGCCGGCTTTTTCTGCTGCAATCATGATGGGTGCGCCGTGCGCATCGTCCGCGCCGACAAAGTTGACTGCGCTGCCCTGCATACGCTGAAAACGTACCCAAGTATCAGCCTGGATGTATTCCATGATGTGACCAATATGGAAATGGCCATTGGCATAGGGCAGGGCGGTAGTGACAAAAATTTTGCGTTGTGACATGAAGAGCGTAAGGGTGTAAACAATCGGGGAAGGAGCAATTGGGGCGTGCATCGGACAATAGGCCACGCAGCGCTTGCAGCAAGCAGCACCCGCTGCAAGGCAGTCGCCGATTCTAGGATGCCTAGCCAGTGCAGCGCATACGTCGCCAAGCCGCTTAGTGCCGTCCAGCGGCTTGCCAGCCGCAAGCCTCTTATTTTTGTTGGAATTTTCAGAAGGTGAACCCCATGACAACTGTTGTAGAAAAAGACCTGCTAGCCGCTCTAGCCACCATCCCCGACCCCCATACAGGCACAGATTTTGTTAGCCGCCAAGCCGTGCAAAACCTGCGCATTCAAGGCGGCAGCGTCGCCTTTGATGTGGTGCTGGGCTACCCCGCACAAAGCCTAGCCAGTACGCTAGCCGCGCAACTAGAGGCCGCCGCCCGCAGCGTCGCGGGCGTACAAAGCGCCAGTGCCCAAGTGCGCTGGCATATCCAAAGCCATGCGGTGCAGCCCGGTCTGCGCCCCTTGCCGGGGGTAAAGAACATCATTGCCGTGGCATCGGGCAAGGGCGGGGTGGGCAAAAGCACCACCAGCGCCAACCTGGCGCTGGCACTAGCGGCTGAAGGGGCGCGTGTCGGTGTGTTAGATGCCGATATTTACGGCCCCAGCCAGCCCCTGCTGTTTGGCGTAGAGGGCCAGCCTGAGCTGGCCGAGGGCATGGACAACATGATGCAGCCCCTAGAGAACTACGGCGTGCAAGTCATGTCCATCGGCTTTTTGCTGGACAACCCCGACCAGGCCATGATTTGGCGCGGCCCCATGGCGGTGCAAGCGCTAGAGCAAATGCTGCGCCAAACCCATTGGCAGGATTTGGACTACCTCATCATCGACCTGCCCCCCGGCACGGGCGATATCCAACTGACCATGAGCCAGCGCATCCCTGTCACCGGGGCAGTCATCGTCACCACGCCGCAAGACATTGCCCTACTCGATGCCCGCAAAGGCATTCAGATGTTTGAGAAGGTGCATGTCCCCATCCTCGGGTTGGTGGAAAACATGGCCGTACATATATGCAGCAACTGCGGCCATGTGGAACACATTTTTGGCCAAGACGGCGGCCAGCAACTGGCGCAGGCCAAGCAACTGCCTTTGCTGGCATCGCTACCGCTGTCGCTCGATATTCGCCAGCAGGCCGACCGTGGCTGCCCCAGCGTTGTCGCCCAGCCCGACGGCCAGGCCGCTGGCATCTACAAGCAGCTTGCCCACCAAGTGGCGGCGCGGGTGGCGCAAACCGATGTGTTCAGTGCGGTGCAGGCCAGCCCCAGCATTAGCATTCGCAAGCAAAAATAAGCATAAATAACAAGGGCGGCAGCAGGGTCTGCACGGCCAGCCGCCCACCGCCCCCGCACCCCACCCCTGACCCAAAGGCTCCCCCATGGCTCAATACTTTGAACTGCACCCCGACAACCCCCAGCCGCGCCTGCTCAAGCAAGCCGCCGCCTTGCTGCAAAAGAGCGGCGTGCTGGCGATTCCCACCGACTCCAGCTACGCCCTGGTCTGCCAGCTCAATGACCGCAATGCGGTAGAGCGCCTGCGCCGCATTCGCGGGGTGACGGACAAGCACCACCTGACCTTGCTGTGCCGCGACCTGTCTGAGCTGGCCAGCTACGCCATGGTGGACAACCGCCAGTTTCGCCTCATGAAGCTGGCCACCCCCGGCCCCTACACCTTTATTTTGGAAGCCACCCGCGAAGTGCCCCGGCGCGTCAGCCACCCCTCGCGCAAAACCATCGGCCTGCGCGTGCCTGCCCATAAAACCACCGAGCTGCTGCTAGAGCTGCTAGGCGCACCGCTGCTAGCCACCACCTTAATCCTGCCTGGGCAGGACGAGCCGCTGAACGACCCCGAAGAAATCCGCGAGCAGCTCCAGCACCAAGTAGATGCCGTACTCGATGCCGGAGCCTGCCCGTTGGAGCCGAGCACCGTCCTAGACCTGAGCAGCATGGTCAATAATGGTGCGCCTACGGTATTGCGCCAAGGCCGGGGCAGCCTCTCGGCTATAGGCTTATAGAATGTGCGCCCTTTAAGCTCCCCCTGCATCTTGAAAGTACCTTGTGGATTTGACCGCCATCTTGCAAAGCATTTTGATTTACGCCCTGCCCGTGCTGCTGGCCATCACCATCCACGAGGCAGCGCATGGCTATGCTGCCCGCTTTTTTGGCGACCCCACCGCCCATCGGCTGGGGCGTATTACGCTCAATCCCCTCAAGCACATTGACCCTGTTGGCACGGTGCTGATGCCAGCGCTGTTGTATCTGGCCACATCGGGGGCTTTTTTGTTTGGCTATGCCAAGCCGGTTCCGGTCAATTTTGGCAACCTGCGCCATCCCAAGCGCGACATGGTATGGGTGGCGCTGGCCGGTCCGGCCTCCAATTTTGTGCAAGCCCTGGCCTGGGCATTGCTGCTGCTAGTTTTGGGCGTGATGCAGGTGCAAGAGCGGTTTTTTCTGGAAATGGCCAGCGCCGGTATCTTTGTGAACTTGATTTTGTGGGCCTTTAACCTGCTGCCCTTGCCGCCCTTGGATGGCGGGCGGGTGCTGGTTGGCCTGCTACCCTATGGCGCTGCGCTACAGCTCCAGCGCCTAGAGCGCTATGGCATGGTGATTGTGCTGGTGCTGGTCTTTACCGGCGTGGTGCGCACTTATTGGATAAGCCCCCTGATGCAGGCGGGGAAAGCGGCTATCTGGCAGCTTTTGCAGCCGCTGGTGTGGTTGCTGGGCTAGCGCCGTTTTTCTTATTTCCCCCCCCAATTTCGTTATTTCCCCTATTTCCCCTATTTCCCTTTACAGGCATGAACACTGTATGACAGGCACAACCCCCACTCGCTTTTTAACCGGCATCACCCCCTCGGGCACGCCTCACCTGGGCAACTACGCGGGCATGATGCGCCCGGCCATTGCCGCCACGCACAGCAGCGGGGTAGAAAACTTCTACTTTCTGGCGGACTACCACGCCCTTATCAAAACCCAAGACCCGGCGCGGGTGCACCAATCGTCGCTAGAGATTGCCGCCTCCTGGCTGGCCTGTGGCCTGAACCCGGACAAGGTGGTGTTCTACCGCCAGTCTGATATTCCTGAAATTCCCGAGCTGACTTGGTTTTTGACCTGCGTAGCGGGCAAAGGCTTGCTCAACCGCGCCCACGCTTACAAGGCCGCCCAAGACAAAAACCACGAGGCCGGGCGCGATAGCGACGATGGCGTGAACGCTGGCCTATTCATGTACCCCGTGCTGATGGCGGCGGACATTCTGATATTCAACGCCCACCAAGTCCCCGTGGGGCGCGACCAGATTCAGCACATTGAAATGGCCCGAGACATTGCCGCCAGCTTTAACCACCTGTATGGCGAGCATTTTGTCTTGCCCGAGGCGGCGATTGAAGAGCAAGTCGCCACCCTGGCTGGCCTAGACGGGCGCAAGATGAGCAAAAGCTATGACAACACCATTCCGCTCTTCACCCCGCCCGCCCAACTCAAAAAGCTGATTGCCAGCATCGTGACCGACTCGCGCCTGCCCGGCGAGCCTAAGCAGACAGAAGGCTCTGCCCTGTTCCAGCTCTATCAGGCTTTTGCCAGCGCTGAAGAAGTGGCCGCCATGCGCCAGGCTTATGCTGATGGCATTGCCTGGGGCGATGCCAAGCAGCGCCTGTTTGAGTGCATTGACCGCGAAGTCGCCCCCATGCGCCAGCGCTACGAATACCTGATGGCCCACCCGCAAGAGGTAGAGGCCGTGCTGCAAGCCGGAGCCAAACGCGCCCGCGCCCTGGCCACGCCCTTTGTACAGCGCCTGCGCGAAGCCGTTGGCCTGCGCAGCCTAGCCAGCGCCGCTAGCCCCGGCGGCAAAAAAGCCAAAGCCAGCAAGGCGCAGCAGCCCAGCTTTAAGCAATACCGCGAGGCCGATGGCAAGTTCTACTTCAAGCTGCTCGATAGTCAGGGACAATTGCTCTGCCAAAGCCAGGGCTTTGACAGTCCCAAGGAGGCGGGCAGTGCCATTGCCCAATTGCAAAGCCAGGGCATGGCCGCTTGGGCTGCGCTGCAACCCCAACTCACCCTAGCAGCGCAGCGCAGCCAAGACGAGTTAAGTGCAGCGCTTGCGCAGTTGCAGCAGGCGGACTAGCCAAGCCACCCCATAGCCCAGAGGAGACATGAACCCACCATGCGTATTGCCATAGTCGAAGATGATGCTGTACAGCGCCAAATGATGGAGCAAGTCGTCCACACCCTGGGTCATGCCTGCCAAAGTTACGGCACGGGTGCGCAATACATGCTCGCCCTGCGCCGCGAGACGTTTGACCTGCTCATCGTCGATTGGGAGCTGCCCGACACCAGCGGCCCCCAACTGGCAAGCTGGACGCGCCAAGAATGCCTGCCCACCATGCCGATTTTGATGGTCACTTTGCGCAGCGAAGAAAGCGACATCGTGCAGGGCCTGCACAGCGGGGCGGATGACTTCATGATTAAGCCCCTGCGCGTGGCCGAGTTCAAAGCCCGCATCCAAGCCCTGCTACGCCGCGCCTACCCCGCCAGCCAAGAGCCGCTGCAAAGTTTTGGCCCCTACCACTTTGACCGCAACAGCCTCACCGTCAGCTTTGAGCAGCAGCAGGTGCTACTAACCCACCGCGAGTTTGGGCTGGCGCTGCTGCTGTTTCAAAACCCAGGGCGTTTGATGTCGCGTGACCACCTGCGCGAAACCGTATGGGGGCAAAATGCCGAGGTGCTCTCGCGCACGCTCGATACCCACATCTCCCGACTGCGCCAAATGCTGCGCCTGCGCCCAGGCAGACCCTATAGCGTTGCCGCGGTGTATGGCCTAGGCTACCGGCTCGATGCGCTAGAGCAAGACTCCTAAAAACACCCACGCCCAGCACGCCCCCAATGACACCTCCCAGGACATCCCATGAACCCACCGCTTACGCCCTTGGTGCGCTCTTGCCCTTCTGAACGCGCTGATTTATCAGCGCTCGCGCAGGCTTTGGCCTGGACACTGCTGGGCAGCGCCGCCCTGGCCTACTTGCCCGCTTATGCCCAAAACCCACCCCAGCCACTGCACAGCGCCGTCGCCAGCAGCGGGCATCAGCACCAACTAGGCACAGTGAACCACACCATCGTCGATGGCGATACCCTAGAGCAGTTGAGCCGACGCTACCTCGGCGATGCCACCTTATGGCCAGCAGTACGCGCCCACAACGACAATGTCCACCCACTGCGCCTAGTGCCCGGGCAGACTTTGCAGCTTCCCCTGAACCTGCTGCGCCTGGCCAGTGCCCATATTGATTTTGTCCACGGCAGCGCCAGCCTAAGCCGCAGCACTCCAGCCAGCACTCCGACCGACCCAGCCAGCACACAGCAGCCCCTACAACCCGGCCAAGCCCTGCAAGAGGGCGATACGCTGACGCTGCCAGAGGACTCCTACCTCACTGTGCGCCTGGCCGATGGCAGCCAGGTACGCATTCAGGCCCAATCCCAGGTGAACGTGCAACAACTGCGCCGCCGTGGGCGCAATGGCAGCCTACAAACCGTGCTAGAGCTAGAGCAAGGCGGCCTAGAGGTACAAGTGCCCGGCCCCGCTAGCAACACCCGCCAGTTAGAGGTGGTCACCCCCGTGGCCTCGACCAGCGTGCGCGGCACGCATTTTCAGGTCGATACCTCGGCGCAGCGCACCAGTGCCTCGGTCTATAGCGGCGCGGTACAGATGCAGGCGGTGCAAGGCGGCAGCAGCAGTTTGCCCTCTGCCCAACGAGTGCAAGCACGCCACGGCATGGTGCTAGACCAAAGCCAAAGCCAAAGCCAAAGCCAAAGCAATGGCGGTAGCGGTAGCGGTAGCGGTAGCGATGGCACAGCCTCAACCGCCGCCCGCCCCCAGCCGCTGCTAGCCGCCGTTACCTTGACCGATGTAGGCGGTGAAGTAGGTGGTGCAGCGGGCACACCCGGCCAGTGGCATAGCAGCGATGCCCATTGGCTGGAGCTGGCCTTCCCCGCCCTAGAGCAGGCAGCCGGCTACCAACTGCGCATTGCTGAAGACCGCCAGGGCAACGCCGTGCTCTACCAAGCCCGCCTTGATGCCCCCCAGGCACGTCTGGCGCAACTGCCCGATGGCCGCTACTGGGTGCAAGTGCGCGGTATTGATAGCCAAGGCTTAGTCGGGCTTGATAGCCAAGCGCCGCTCACCATCAAAGCCCGCCCCGTCGCCCCCTTGGTGCAATCGCCCGCCCCAGAGGCCGTTGCCCCCCTGGCACAGAGCCAACTGCACTGCACCCCCGTGGATGAGGCGCAAGCCTACGTCCTGCAAGTAGCCGCCCTGCCACCTGGGCACACCCCTGAGCAGGCCGACTTTGCCCAGCCCCTGCTGCAAGCGCAGGACAGCGCCCAATGCCAGCTAGACCTCGCCAGCCTACCGCCTGGGCGCTATGCCTGGCGCAGCGCCAGCGTGCGCTGGGTGCAGCAGCAGCGCGACCAGGGGCCGTACTCCCCCGCCTCGGCCTTTAGCTTGGCTGCGCCACCTGCCCAGCCCCACGAGGTGCAAAGCCAGTCCTACCAAGGCATTACCCGCATCCATTGGCAGGGAGCCAGCGGCCAGCGCTACCGCCTGCAAGCACTGGCCAGCCCCCACGACGCACAGCCCAGCCTGGAGCTGTGGCTCGATGAGCCGCACTGGCAAGTCAGCGGCCTAACGTCTGGGCTATGGCATATCCGCATCCAAGCGCAAGATGCCAATGGCCTGCACAGCGCCTTCTCGCCCACGCGCCAGGTGCAAGTTGTGCCCCTGGTGCTCGACAGTAGTGGTCAGCCCATTGCTACCGATGCTGGCGTAGGACTGCAATATTGAAGCCTAGGCAGCCCCATCAGCCAGACTTGGCAGCGGCAGCGGCAGCGGCAACGGCAGCGGCTGGGCAGCGGCGGCCAGCGCCTTTATCTTCGTCACCAACCTGGCTATGGCTGCAATGGCTGGCTTTGACGCTGGCCTTACTCGCCTTGGTGCTGTGGGCTAGCCACCATGAGCAGGTGCTCCAGCGCAGCAACGCTTGGCTGCACGACCAGGCCATGCACCTGCACAGCCAGCCCGCCAGCGCTGAGGTGGTGCTGGTACTGGCCGATGACCGCAGCATTGCCAGCATAGGCCGCTGGCCTTGGCGCCGTGCCCTCCATGCCCAGGTACTGCAATACATTGACCAAGGCCAGCCCCAATCCATCGGGCTGGACCTGCTGCTCAGTGAGCCAGACAATGACTACCCCGTCGATGACCTGGTACTTGCCCAAGTGCTGGCCAACAGTGGGCGGGTGGTGCTGCCCATCACCCAAGGGTTGCAAGCGCATCAAACCACCCAGCAACCCCTACCCCTGTTTGCCCAGAATGCCGCCGCCCTTGGCCATAGCCATTTACCGGTGGATGCAGACGGCAGCGTGCGCCACTTTCACCCCTGGGAGGCCGATGGCCAGCGCCACTGGTGGCCGCATTTAAGCATTGCCATGCTCTGCCTGCGGCAGGGGCAAGGGGGGCAGGGGCAGTTGCCACAGTGGTGCCAGTCGCCCACCGCATCTGCGCAGGGGCTAGAAAATGCCAGGCATCGGCTCGCGCAGCCCCACTTGCCTACTGCCACCTTGGGCGCAGGGCCGGCTTGGCAAGACTGGAGCCATCCCAGCATTCGCTTTGCCCAGCCTGGGTTTGTGCATTATTCCTACGTTGATGTGCTGCAAGGGCGCATCCCCGCCAGCGCCTTTCGCAACAAACATGTGGTCATTGGAGCCAGCGCCACCGGCGTAGCGCTGGTGCAGGCAACACCGGGTGCGCCCCAACAGCCAAGCATGGCCAGTGCGGTGCTGCTAGGGCACATCCTGCACAGCAACTTATTGCAGCCCGCTATCTACCCTGCCCCTGATTGGGTCAACCCCTGCCTGAACGGGGCACTCTTGCTGCTGGGAATGCTGGGGCTGTGGCTACTGGGTCCTTCTGCCGCCTTGCTATGCAGCACGGCTTTAGCCTTGCTAGCCGTGGCGCTGGCATTTGCCGCCCCAGCCTGGGGGTGGAGCTTGCAGCCCATGGCCGCCTTGCTGGGCTTGGCCAGCGCCTACCCGCTGTGGAGCTGGCGCAGGCAAAGCGCGGCCTTGGGCTTTCTGCAAAACGAGATACGCACCTTGCAAGCGCAGGGCGCAGCCTCTGGCTTAAAACTAGACCCCAGCAAGCGCAGTGTGGGCGATTTTGTAGCCCAGCATATTCAGGCGGTAGAGGCGGCCATGCGGCGCTTGCAGCAACTACAAACCCAGCGCGAGCAGGCCATGCGCTTTATCTCGCACGATATTCGCGCACCGATTAGCGCCATCCTTACCAGCATTGAGCTGCACCAGCATCAGCAGCACCAGAACTTGGGCGACGAGCCAGCCAGTGCAGAGGGCAATAGCCCAAGCGCCCCAACCCCAAATGAACAAAGCGAACAACCCGCCCTGCTAGAGCGCATCAACCACCATGCCGAGCACGCCTTGCAACTGGCCGATGATTTTGTCCACCTTGCCCGCAGCTTAGAGCAAGCCAGCCGCCAGCGCCAAAGCCTAGAGCTGGGCTTTTTGATTGACCAATTGGTCGATGACCACTGGGTTAATGCCCAAGCCAAGGGCATAGAGCTGCAATGGAGCCCCCCGCTGCAAGAAGCACTGTGCCTAGGTGATGCTTACCAACTGCGCCGCGCTTTGGGGAATTTGCTGGGCAATGCCATCCAATACAGCCCGGCCAACCGCCCGGTGCATATTGCGCTGAACCCCGCTCCCATGCCCATCCACCCGCCGACTTGGCAGATTGCCATTAGCGACCATGGCCAAGGCATAGAGCCGCAGGAACTCAGCCAGCTCTTCACCCCCTTTGCCCGCCAAAAGCGCCACGAAGCCAGCCAAGGCGGCGGCGTGGGCTTGGGGCTGGCCTATGTGCGCACGGTGGTAGAGCAGCACGGCGGCCAAGTCTGGGCAGATAACCGCCCCGAGGGCGGCGCAGTCTTTACCGTGCAACTGCCTAGCGACCAAGAAGGCGCTGAAGGCAGAGGGGATGGCGTTTAGATAGCCCCCATTCAATACGCCGCGCCCACACCACTTGCATCCGGGCTACCGGCCTGCTTGAACTTGCCCGCCAGCGCCACAGCCGCATTGCGCAGCAGCAGCGCATCCACCCCCACCAATAAAAAGCGTGCGCCCAGTGCCTGGTAGTGGGCGGCCAGTGCCAGGTCAGCGCTAAATACACCCGCTGCTTTGCCCGCAGCGGCAATGCGGGCAATGGCCTCTTCCACCGCTGTTTTAACGGCGCGATGCCCCGGCTGCCCCAGGTAGCCCATAGAGGCGGCCAAGTCCGAGGGGCCGATAAACACCGCATCCACCCCCGGCACTTGCACAATCGCGTCGAGTTGCGCCAAGCCTTCGACCGATTCGATTTGCGCAATCAGGCACATCTGCGCATCGGCTTGGGCGAAGTAGTCACTCACCGCATTCCAATGCGCCGCACGCGCCATGGCCGTACCCACGCCGCGTATGCCGTGAGGGGGATAGCGCATGGCACGCACCAGGGCGTGGGCTTGGGCAGCGCTTTCCACCATGGGAACCATCAGCGTTTGTGCGCCACCGTCCAGCAGTTGCTTGATGGCAGCGGGGTTGTGGTCAGCGGTGCGCACCACCAGGCGCTCGGGGTGGGGAGCCAGCGCCTGCATCTGGGCAATGATGGAGCGCAGGTCGTTGGGGCCATGCTCGCCATCAATCAGTAGCCAGTCAAAGCCGCTGCTGCCCAGCAGCTCCGCGCCATAGCCATGACCCAACCCAACGAATAGGCCGATTTGTGTCTCGCCCTGCTCCAGGGCTTGCTTGAAGGTGTTGATAGGCATGTGCAGCATGGCCAGTCCTTATACAAATTGGCAGGTGATATTGCCTAGCGAGCCATAGTCGGCAAAAAAGCTGTCGCCGCGTGCCGCCTTGACGGGGCGGGTAAAAGAGCCAGCCAAAATGATTTGCCCCGGCTCCAGCGCAATGCCATGGGGGGCAAACTTCTTCGCCAGCCAGGCGATGCCGTTGGCGGGGTGGTTAAGCACGCCAGCGGCCACGCCGGTTTCCTCAATACTGCTGTTGCGGTACAGCAGCGCCGCCACCCAGCGCAAATCCAGCTCTAGCGGTTTGATGGGGCGGCCACCCAGCACCAGGCCCACATTGGCAGCGTTGTCGGAGATGGTGTCCATCACCTTGCGCGGGCGCTTGGTTTCGGGGTCGATGCGGTGGCAGCGGGCATCAATAATTTCCAGCGCAGGGGTGACGTAATCGGTGGCGGAGAGCACGTCAAAAATCGTCACCTGGTCGCCCTCCAGGCGGTCTTTAAGGATGAAGGCCAGCTCTACCTCCACCATGGGGTCGATAAAGCGCTCGTAGGGAATTTGCGCCGCATCGGGGTAGAGCATTTCATCAAGCAGGGTGCCAAAATCTGGCTCGTTGATTTGCGAGGACATTTGCATGGCGCGTGAGGTCAGGCCGATTTTGTGGCCGATGATTTTTTGCCCCTCGGCCAGCTTGAGCTGCACCCCCGCCTTTTGGATGGCGTAGGCATCGTCGATGGTGATTTGCGGGTGCTCCAGAGAAATCTGGCGCACCGGCTGGCGGGCTTTTTCCGCCTCATGCAGGCGCAGCGCGGCCGCTTGGATGGTGTCTTGACTGAGCATTGCGTAAGTCCTATTCAGGCTTTTTGATTCAGGCTTTTTTGTAGCGCGGGTGGATGTTGTTTTTCTTCCAAGTGCCTGCCTCGCTAAATTCGCTGCACTCCATAGACAGCGCCAGCCCCCGGCGCTCAAACTGGGCGGCAAAGTGCTCACTGAGCATGGCAAACAGTGCGTCGCAGGCGGTTTGAAGCTGCGCCTCAGTGCGGCCTGCGCCTACTTTCAGCGTGGCGTGGACAAAAGCGTCTGTGGCCTGATGGCTGCCATCGGCCACGCACCAATCGCGCAGCCAATGCACACGCGAGCGAATGCCGCCAATGGGGAACACCCCGCCCTGGGCAATCAGCAACTGGTTGGATTTGTGCAGCAGGCCAGGGATGTCGTTACCCGGCTCGTCCAGATTGGCGGTGATTTCTTGACATCCTCCCCGCCCTAAAGGACGGGGATTCCTACCGTGTTCAGGCCTCGGCCTGACTCACCTCGGTGGGTTCCTGCTTCACCGAGGCTGCACGCTTG
>JAHAYB010000491.1 GCA_018384835.1 Comamonas sp. | reverse complement strand
GCGCAGCGCTACCAGGGGTGGGGGCAGGCTGGGGGCAGGAATAGAGGCAAGCGCTGGCTGGGCAGGCAAATGCTGGGCGTGAGGCTGGAGCACAGAGGTTTTTCTCAAATCGGGGCAAAAGCTGCTTATTTTGCAGATTTTTTCCTATCGCAGTGCAAGCCACGGGCTTGTTGGAGGGGCTCTTGCGCGGTCTAGCAGAAGTTAGAACGTGTTTACGCTTCCCTCGCGGGTGTGCAGATGCGGCCTTGGGTGCTCTGTAGTGCGTGCATGTTTGGGATGGTGCCGCGCTTGGAGTTTGGACGTTTGCGCTCCAAACCACTGCTGGGCAATACGGGCTGCTGTACCGTCTTGCTCCATTGCGTCTAAGGCCAGCTCTAGCTGTTGCAGTAGCGCTCCGTCCTCTTTACGCAGGCCGACACTATAGGCATGGTAGCCAAAATGCTCGTCTAGCACGATGTAATCGAGCGGCTGCTGGGCGATGTGATAAAGACCAACCACCTCATCCACCACCACCGCATCCAAGCGACCCGCGCCCAAGGCCACCAATGCCGCAACATTGTCGCTAAACAGCTTGAGCGTCCGCAAGCTCAAGAGTAGCGCTTCCTCTTTGAGCAGTGCATCCACCGCACTAGAGCCAGCTTGTGTGCCCACCACCTTGCCCACCAAATCCGCCTTGTAGCGCACCCCTGAGCGGGCTGTGGTCACAATAATTTGGTGGTTGTACATATAGGGGGTGCTCAAGGCAATGCTTTGCTGGCGCTCTTCGGTGATGGCCAGGCCACTCCAAAGCATGTCAATGCGCTTGTCAGCCAGCTCGGCCTCTTTCTCCATCCAGTCAATGGCTTTGAACTGCACCTGTAGCCCCATGCGCTGGGCAGCAGCACGTGCTAAGTCCACCTCAAAGCCAATCAGCTCATTTTTCTCATTGCGAAAGCCCATGGGGGGAAAGTTATCGTCCAAGCCAATCACAATTTTTTCTATGGCTGGGGAGGCATTCTTGGCAGCCCAGCTTTTGAAAGTGTGCTCGCTCTTACCGCAAGCAATCAAGCCACTGAGCAAGATGCCCAAAGCAACCGCAACCATTGCCCACACACGATAAGAATGCTTGTTCCACTGTTTTTGCATCTTTTCTACAACCCACCTACTTTTATGACGTGGTTTTACGCCCTCCAAATATGCAATATTGTACTTTTTAGAATCGAAATGTTACTTTATGCTTGTTATTCATAAGTAAGTTGTGGGCAAAGCGTAATTTTTTTTGCGTTTAATAATAATCACCCATGCCAAGCCCGACCTCCAGCCCCTCCGCCCCCTCCAACTCACCAACGAGCCGCCCCAGCGCCACCCCTGCACCCGAGGCGGCTGCGCCCTCAATGGTTGGCCGCCACCCCTGTCCAGAGTGCGGGGCTAATTTGGAATGGAGTGCCCGCACGCACAACCTGCAATGCCCCTATTGCGGAACCCAAGTGCCCTGGCATGAGGCTACTGAGCCAGCCCTGGGGCAAACCATCATCGAGCATGACCTGGCCGAAGCGCTGCGCCAGCCCAAAGCAGGCCGTGGCTGGGGGCAGCCTGCCCAGCAGCAGGTGTACGAGGTGCAGTGCCAGAACTGCCGCGCCATCTCGGTATTTGACCAAAAGCGCACCGCCCAGCGCTGTGACTTTTGCGGCTCCCCGGCCATCGTGGCGCATGAGGGCGGGGGCGAAGCCATCACGCCCGAGAGCCTGCTGCCCTTCAAAATCAGCGATGGGCAAGTGCGCGACCGCATTCGCCAGTGGTACAGCAGCCGCTGGTTTGCGCCCAATCGCTTCCAATCTGCGGCGCTGACGGATACCCTACACGGCATCTACCTGCCCTACTGGACGTTTGATGCGCACGCCAGCGCTCAATGGCAGGCCGAGGCCGGCTACCACTACTACACCAGCGAGAGTTACCGCGACAGCAACGGCAACCTGCAAACCCGCCAAGTGCAGCACACCCGCTGGGAAGCGGCCAGCGGCCAGTTGCAGCATTTTTTTGATGATGCGCTGGTTCCCGGCACGGTGGGCGTACACAGCAAGCTACTGCGCGAGGTTGAGCCTTTTCCCACTACCACAGACCTCAAGCCCTACGCCCCCGAGTTTGTGCGCGGCTGGACGGTAGAGCGCTACCAAATCGACCTAGCGCAGGCCGCTAAAACCAACCAGGCCGATATGGATGCCACCTTGCGCGAGCAGTGCATTCGCCAAATCCCCGGCGACACCTGGCGCAACCTGCGCGTGCAGCGCCAATACCGGGGGCTCACCTTCAAGCATGTGCTGGTTCCGGTATGGCTGGTGGGCTATACCTACGGGCGCACCACCTACCAGATTGTTGCCAATGGCTACACCGGCCAGATTGCGGGCGAGCGGCCTTATAGCTGGATAAAAATCACCCTCGCCGTCATGCTGGGCTTGGTGGTGCTAGCCCTTGTGCTGGTAGCAACAGAAGAGTGGTGGCGCTAGGTAGCAGCTAGGCAGTAGCTAGGCAGTAGCTAGGCAGTAGCTCCCATGGTTTGCACCGGCACACGCGGGGCTAAAGCGCAGAGCAGCTCATAACCAATCGTGCCCGCTGCTGCGGCCACCTCATCGACCGATAGCAGGCTGCCGTAGCGTGGGCTGCGGCCCCAGAGCAGCACCTCGCTACCAAAGTCTGCTTGGGGAACGGGGCGCAAATCCACACACAACATATCCATGCTGACGCGGCCAATGACCTGGGTGCGCACACCATCAACCAAGATAGGCGTGCCCGTGGCGCAGTGGCGCGGGTAGCCATCGCCATAGCCACAGGCCACCACGCCTAGGCGCATAGGCTCTGGCGCAATAAAGGTGTTGCCATAGCCCACGGCAGCGCCAACGGCCAGGTGCTGCACGGCGATGAGGCGTGAATGCAAGCTCATGGCAGGCTCTAGCCCCCAATCTTGGGCGCTGTGCTGGGGGTAGTCGGGGCTGGCACCGTACAGGACAATGCCGGGGCGCACCCAGTCGCTATGGAGCGGCGGCTGCTCGCCTTGGGGCTGGAGCAGGCTGGCGGCGCTGTTACTCAGGCTGCGCTCTGCGGCCAAGTCAGCGGTGGCGGTGTTGAAGATGGCCAGTTGTGCGCTCGCTCCCATGGGGCTGTCGGCCTGGCTAAAGTGGGTGATGCAGTCCACTGCCTCCACCTGGGGCAGGGCGCTTAGGCGGGCGTAGGCGCTGCGGTAGCGCTCTGGGGCAAAGCCTAGGCGGTTCATGCCGCTGTTCATTTTGAGCAGCACATGCTGGCCTAGCTGGCTTTTGTGGGCGGCTAGCCAGTCAATCTGCGCGTCGCAATGCACAACGTGGCTCAGACCCAGGCGCGAGCAGGCTTCCAGCTCCCGCGCCTCGAACACACCTTCCAGCAGCACGATGGGGCCGCGCCAGCCCAGTTGGCGCAGTTGCTGGGCTTCTTGCACCAGCAGTACGGCAAAACCATCTGCGCCACGCAGCCCCTCGTAAGCCGCAGCCAGGCCGTGGCCGTAGGCGTTGGCTTTGACCACTGCCCAAATGCGGGCATCGCCCACGGCCTGGCGCACGCGCTGCAAGTTGTGGCGCATGGCCTGGGGGTCGATAGTGGCAAGAAGGGGACGGGTCATAGGGCAAAAAACAGTGGGGCGTTTAGGCGTGTTGTGGAGGTTGTCAGCACCTGCTGGCAGGGGCGATTGTGGCACTAGCGCGTATTGCGTCGCGTGATATAACGCTTGTCGCGCAAGGGCAGTGTGCAGTAGCAGCCGCCCTTTTTTTGACACCACTCTTTTTTGAGCCTTTCCCCCCTATGGCATGAAACGTGGCTTCTACACCATTATGGCGGCGCAGTTTTTTAGCTCGCTGGCCGACAACGCCTTGTTTGTCGTGGCTGTGCAACTGCTGCGCCACCAGGGCGCTGGCACTTGGCAAGAGGCCGCTTTGGTGCCCATGTTTGCCCTGTTCTATGTGCTGCTAGCGCCGGTGGTCGGTGCCTTTGCCGATGCCCTGCCCAAAGGCCGCGTGATGCTGATGAGCAATGCCATCAAAGTGCTGGGCTGTGTGCTGATGTGCTGGGGGCTGCTACACCCCCTGGCCGCTTACGCTGTGGTGGGCTTGGGGGCGGCGGCCTACTCCCCGGCGAAGTACGGTATCTTGACCGAATTACTCCCCCCCTCCCAACTGGTACGCGCCAATGGCTGGATTGAGGGGCTGACGATTGCCTCCATCATCTTGGGGGTGCTGCTAGGCGGGCAGTTGGTCGGGCCGTGGCTTGCGCCTTATCTGCAAGCCCTGCCGCTACCGCTGCCCCAGGTAGCAAGCCCGGCGCACGCCGCCACTGCGGTGCTGGTGGTGATTTACGCTTTGGCTGCTGTGTTTAATTTGGGCATACCGCGCACCAGTGCCCCTTTGGTGGCGCTGCGCAGCCGCCCTGGGCAGAGCTTGGCAGACAGCATCCGCGCCTTGCTGCAAGATTTTGGGTGCTGCAACCGCCGCCTGTGGAATGACAAGCTGGGGCAAATCTCGCTGGCGACGACAACGCTGTTTTGGGGGGTGTCGGGCAATCTGCGCTATATCGTGCTGGCTTGGGCGGCGGTGGCGCTCGGCTATGGCACGACCCAAGCCTCTGCTTTAGTGGGCGTGGTTGCATTGGGAACGGCTGCTGGTGCTGTGCTTGCCGCTACCCGGATGCGCTTGCAACATGCCACGCGCACCATCTCTTTAGGCATTGTGATGGGGCTGCTGGTGGTGTGCATGAACTTTATTGACCAGCTTTGGCTGGCCGTGCCTTTTTTAATTTTGCTGGGCGGTTTGGGCGGCTATTTGGTGGTGCCAATGAACGCTTTGCTGCAACACCGGGGGCATTGCTTGATGGGGGCGGGGCGCTCGATTGCGGTGCAAAACTTCAATGAGCAAGCCGCTATCTTGGGGTTGGGGGTGTTGTACAGCCTGGCCTCAGCCCTGGGGCTGTCGGCTTATGGCGCAATTACTTTATTTGGTTTGCTGGTGGCGGTTTGTATGTGGCTGGTTGGCCGCTGGTATATCTATAACTGCCGCAAGCATGGCGGGGAGGTGCGCCGCCTACTCTCCATCGCCCGTTCAGATAAGCCCAGCGGGGATTGAGGCACCATGCCCGACTTGTTACCCGTACTGCGCGTGCTGGGTGCGCTGCTGTTGATATTTGCGCTGTCCATGAGTGTGCCGTGGGCGGTGTCCTATGCACAGGGCGAAAGCAGAGCGCTAATAGATATTTGGCCGCTATCAATGGCGCTAACGGCTACGCTGGGGCTGGCGCTGTGGTCGGGGTTGCGGCGCTATCAGCAAGATTTGCAGCCGCGCCACGGCATTATTTTGGTGACGCTGGCTTGGCTGATGCTGCCCACCTGCGCCGCCTTGCCGATTTGGGCAGTGTTTTGGGTGTTGGAGCAGCCTATCTCCATCACCCATGCTTATTTTGAGGCCGTCTCTGGCCTGACCACCACGGGGGCGACAGTGCTCTCGGGGCTGGATGGCTTGCCGCTGTCGCTCAATATGTGGCGCACGTTTTTGCAGTGGATGGGTGGCATGGGCATTTTGATTTTGGCCGTGGCGCTATTGCCGCTGCTGGGCGTGGGTGGAAGCCAGCTTTTTCGCGCCGAGGCCGCTGGGCCTATCAAAGACACCCGCCTAACCCCACGCATTACCGGCACGGCGAAGGGGCTGTGGGGGGTGTATAGCCTGTTTTCCGTGGGTTGTGCGCTGGCATTCTGGCTAGGCGGAATGCCCCCGATGGAGGCGCTGATGCACATGTTCACCACGGTAAGTTTGGGCGGCCTGTCTTCGCACGATGCCAG
>JAHAYB010000414.1 GCA_018384835.1 Comamonas sp. | reverse complement strand
TGGAGCTGGCAACCCTGCAATGGGTGCACTGGTTTAACCACGGCAGATTGCTGGAGTCCATAGGGCATATACCGCCAGCGGAAGCTGAGGCAAACTACTGGAGGCAAGTTGCCAATACCGTGCAGGCTAACGCCTGCACTTCAACAAACTAGCCTCCACCAAACCCGGTGTGATTCAGTCTACAAAACCCTGGGTGATTCAGGTTTTTTTGCTTGAGGCACCTCAGATCTGAGTATCTCCTGCAGTGCCTGAGCCCGCCCCTGCCAGATGGCCGATTCTTCTTTGCTGTGGGCAGCTTGGTCTTTGAGTGCCTCGAGCTCTTGCTGCGCAACCTCTGCTCGACCCTGCCAGCGTGAGCTTTCCTCGCGTGCTGCATTCACTTGCATCCTGAAAGCCTCGAGCATGGCCCTAGCGCCTTTAAGCTCCTCACTCAGTTGCTCAGCCTGGGTACGATGCATCTGCCGCAGCTCATCGGTTTGCTGCATAAGGTGGCGTCTATCTTCATCGGCCTGCATCTTGACTTGACGCAGTTCTTGGCTGTGCTGGGCTTTGGCACTCTCGAGGCCATCGGCATAGCGCAATTGCTCACTTTCCAGGCAGGCCTCCAGCTGGCCAACTTGTTCTTGGCTCAGCAGCAGTTCCTTCTCTTTAAGGTGGAGCTGTTCTTGCAATGCTTGATATTGCTGCCCCAGCTCCTGATGGGCTGCTTGTATGGCTTGGAGCTGGCCTTGGATGTGGGCCAGTTCGGCTTTGATTTCCAAATTTGCCCGCTCTACTTGGCCAGCCTGGTGCTGGGCAGCCTCTATTTGCTGCTGCCACTGGGCTTTGTGCTGCTCCAGTTCCTGCATTTTCTCGCTGTAGACCTGCTGCGCTTGCTCTTGAGCCTGCTCCCACAGCATCTCCATCACATCGTCAGAGGCTCGCACTAAAGCAGGGGGCAGGCTTGGGTGCTGACGCTGGGCTAGCACCTTGTGTGCGATTTCCTGGCGCCATCGGCGAATCATGTCGGAGACCACCTGTTGCCCGCCTTTGGAGCCAATGCATTGGTACACCTTCGCAAAGCTGACCGACTCGCCTTGCTGAAACAACTGTGCACAGGCCTGTGCCACCTGCTCGTACTGCACCTGTGTGGGGCGTGACATGGTTTTCTCCCGTAAAAACGCTTTAAGTGGCAGATTTTAGAGTTTTTAGCGTTTGTATCCGCACGTATTGCGCTATTTTTAGCACGTCATAATGAAACTTTTAGTCATTATTCACATAATGTCAAAGAGTAGCGCTACCATCACGCAGACCTACCCAAAAAATCCACTGTACAGGCCGATGTTTCACGGCAAAAAACGCCAACTTTTGGCATAAAAACAATGAAATCATTAGCTTAAAAAGCTTTCCTTCGCGCTTCTCCAGCCCGTGAAACATTGCGCACCACCCCTGTGCTCCATCGCGCTGAATGCCACAATCACCCACATGAGTCACGCCAACGCCCTGCCCCGCCGCAAGCTGCCCATAGGTATCCAGACATTTGCTCGGATACGCGAAGACGGCTGCTACTACGTCGATAAAACGCCGCACATCCTGCGCCTCATCGATGAGGGAACGCACTACTTTCTGAGCCGCCCGCGCCGCTTTGGTAAAAGCCTGCTCATCGACACCATCGCTGAGTTGTTCGAGGGCAATCAGGCGCTGTTTGCCGGGCTGCACGCCCAGCAGCATTGGGACTGGAGCCATCGCAGCCCGGTGGTGCGCATCAGCTTTGGGGCTGGCGTACTGCACAGCCGCCAGGCGCTGGACAGTCGCATTCTTGGGCTGCTGCAGGACAACTACACCCGGCTAGGCTTGCCGCTACCCCAAGGGCAAGACATCCCCGGACTGTTGGGCCACCTGCTGCGCCAACTGCACGCACAGACCGGTCAGCGCGTAGTGGTGCTCGTCGATGAGTACGACAAGCCCATTTTGGACAACATCACCGATAGCGATACCGCCCAGCAGATGCGCGATGGTCTGCGCAATCTGTATTCGGTGATTAAAGATGCCGACGCACATATCCGCTTTGCCATGCTGACGGGCGTGAGCAAGTTCAGCAAAGTCAGTTTGTTCTCGGGACTGAACAACCTCAAAGACATCACTATCGACGCGCGTTATTCAGATGTGTGCGGCTACACCGATGCCGATGTGGATTCGGTGTTCGCCCCGGAGCTGCCAGGGCTGGAGCGATCTGAAATCCGCCGCTGGTACAACGGCTACAACTGGACGGGGCAGAGTGTTTACAACCCATTTGACCTGCTGCTGCTGTTTGACAGCCGCCAGTTTCGGCCCTACTGGTTCGAGACCGGCACTCCCACGTTTTTGATTGACGTACTCACCCGCCACCACACCTTCACCCCCGAGCTGGGCCAGACCGTGGCCATGGAAGATTTGCTCAGCACCTTCGATGTGGATGTGCTGGCACCCGAGGCGCTGCTGTTTCAGGCGGGCTACCTGACGATTGCCTCTGAATTTGCCATGGGCGCACGCATTGAGTACACGCTCAAATACCCCAATGTGGAGGTGCAGGCCAGCCTCAATGGCGCACTGCTCAAGGCTTTGAAGGGTGGCACCTCGGCCACCGATCGCCAGACCGGCCAGCTTTACCGCCTGTTGCAAGCCAACGACTTTGCGGGGTTGCACACCTTGTTCCAGGCATTTTTTGCCAGCATTCCCCACGACTGGTACCGCAACAGTCCCATTGCACGCTACGAGGGTTACTGGGCCAGCGTGTTCTACAGCCACTTTGCTGCGTTGGGGCTGGATATTCGGCTCGAAGACGTAACGAACCATGGCCGCATCGACATGACGGTGCTGTTCAATGGCCACATCTATTTGTTTGAGTTCAAGGTGGTGGAGCTGGTGCCTGAGGGACGGGCTCTAGCGCAAATCATCGAGCGCGGCTATGCCGACAAGTACCGCAGCCGGGGCGAACACATGCACCTGATTGGCGTGGAGTTCAGCCAGCAGGAGCGCTCGGTGGTTGGCTTTGAGGTGCAGACCCTGTAGGACAGGATGCGCAACACCAATACGACTGTATCACCCCAATGAGCACCCCCTCCCTCCCATCCCCAGCCTGGATGTCCTGCGGGCTGCCAGCTTTGCCCAGGCACCCGGCAGCCAACGCCGGTGCGCGCACGCTCACCCGTGCCGAGAATGATGTGGATGCTGTCTCTGGCTGGCTGCTTCGGCACCAGAGCAGCCCACACACCTTTGACAGCTACAAACGCGAAGCCGAGCGGCTTCTGGCCTGGTGTGTCTCACGCTCGCAGACGCTTTCCATGCTGATGGCCGAGGATTTGGTGGCCTACCAGCAGTTCCTGCAAGACCCGCAACCGCGCGAGACCTGGTGTTTGCAGTCAGAGCCGCGTTACCTTGCACCGGGGGTGGCCAATCCAGATTGGCAGTCGCTGCGCAGGCCAGCGCGGTACCTGGCGGATGGCTCACCCAACCCAACCTGGCGGCCTTTTGTGTCAGGGCTGTCGCCTTCGGCGGCGAAGCAGGCGGTCACCATCCTGTTTGGACTGTTTGAGTACCTGTGCGCGATTGGCTATCTGGCAGGCAATCCACTACGGGCAGCGCGCACCCGAGCGACCCGGCCACGCCAGCAGACGGTGCAGCGCTACCTGGGCCAGGAGAGCTGGCAGTTTGTGCTGGAGCATCTGGAGTCTTGGCCACGTGCAACGGCCAGGGAAGTGGCGCATTACCAGCGCACGAAGTTTCTCATCAGTTTTTTGTATCTGACGGGGCTGCGGCGCAACGAGATAGCGCAGGTGAGCACGGCGGATCTGGTGCAGCGCCGGGGCCAATGGTGGCTGCACGTCAGTGGCAAAGGACACACGGGCTTACCGGTGCCCGTTGCGCAAGATGCCTTGCAAGCCCTGCAAACGTACCGTATCTCTCTAGGACGCAGTCCTTGGCCGAATCCACACCAGCCGGAGCCACTGCTGATGGATTTGTATGGAAAAGGCCGACAACTCACGAGCAAGGCCGTGCACCAGATTGTGACGGCACTGTTTGACTCAGCGGCCAAGGCCTGTCCAGATCCAGAGCAGGCCAGGCTGCTGCAGTCGGCAACCACCCACTGGCTACGGCATACGGCGGCGACGCATCAGCTCGATGCGGGGATACCGCTCTTGGTGGTGCGCGATAACCTGCGGCATGCGTCAGTGCAGACGACCGAGCGCTATCTGCACGTGGACCCCGACCGCCAACATGCGCAGACACAGAAACATCGGCTAAGGCCAGGGGGAGAGTAAGCAGGACTCTCCTGTACTGAGCGAAATCTGTCTTAAATTCCTGCGTTTACTGTGTACGCACTTTGGTTTAGCCGCATGTAGAGCACTTCTATAGTTTTTTTGCCAATGACTGAAAAAAACTTGCTAAAAAATCTACCCTGAGCTATGCTGCAGCCCATGTTGATAATGCGAGACAGCAATGGCACGGGCAATTGATTTCAAAACGTCAGTAGCAATATCGCTGTTTGGCTTAGAGGTGTCGGCAAAGAAGCTGCAGGAGCTGTGTGGCCGAGAGAAGCCAGCGGGCCAGCACCACATGCGCTACATACCCTCTGATATACGCGCAGCGCGTTACCGCGCTGCGGGGGTAGAGCCACAGGCGACCGAACAACTGCCTTTGACATCAAAGCTGCCCCCCGTCATCGTCACCCGCATGACCAAGGGTGGTGTCGGAAAAACGAGCATTTCCGTCAACGTTGCAGCTGCAATGGCAATGATGGGCTACCGTGTTCTGGTCATAGACGCAGACCCCCAGGCTTCGGCATCGAACTTGCTGGGCATCGACACAGCCATCTACGACACCGAAATCCTGCACATCGGGCACTTCTTGAAGAAGGCAACAAACTCGCCAGATTCCGATTTGACCGGGGCAATCAAGCACATCTATGAAGGTGGCTTCCTCGACCTGATTCCGTCAGACATCACTCTGGCAGAGACAGACGCCAGTCTGGTTGCCGTGATGTCCAGTCACACTAGGGCAGAACTTTTCCTGAACCGTAACAGCACGTTTCTCGCACAGCATTACGATGTCATCGTCGTCGACACCGCGCCCGGAACCACACCCATTGGCCTCGCGTTCTCGTATGCAGCAAAAGACTCTGGCAAGGTACTCACCGTGGTTGAACCCGAAGGCAGCTGCCTGCGAGCCCTTGACTCCCTTGCCTCCAACCTGGCGGAAATCAAGGCCGTTACGGGAGCCAACATCACTATGGAAGTGGTAATCAACAAGTACCACCCGAGCCTCAAGCACGTGCGCGAGTCGATGGGCTTTCTTTATTCAAAGTACGGCTCGATGCTGAACGACTCCATCGTTCCGCAGTACTCGGGCTTTGCACGGCAGCTCAACCCTTCAAATAAGAACGTAGGGCCCTTGGTCGAATTCGAGTCGAGCTCGGTTGGTGCATCAGCAATCATTGACGTGGCTAAGAGCTTGATTCGCAGTTATGGCATCACTATGCCAGGCCTGCCTGGAGAAGAATGATGGCAAAGGTTCCTCCCAAGCTCTCAGGCCTCATCAAGACAGGCGTAGTGGTGCCCGCCACCCCCGCACACCCACTGGCAGACATTCCCGGGCCCAACGCCCTCGCTTTTCAGCAGGCGTCAACACCGGCAGCATCTGCTGTGGCCGTCGAGGTGCTATCCCGAGAGGCTCAAGCACCCACACTGGATCCCAGCAAAGGCAGAAATCTGACCATGATTGGGGTCCACTTGATAGACCCCAACCCACTGGCTCCGCGGGAGGTTTACACCCCGGAGATGATTCTGAACCGTGCCGAAGACCTGCGCGCCCAAGGCCAGCACGACCCGATTCACGTTATTCCCAACCCGGACGCAGCGGGCCGCTTCATCATATGTGACGGCTGGACTCGTGTTCAGGCCTGCCGTGAGCATAAAGTATTCGATACGCTGCTGGCAGAAATTCACACCGAGCTTGGCATGCAGGAGTCTGCTTGGTTCGGCTACGAGCAAAACGAAGGGCGCTCACAGCACTGTGACCTAGACCGTGCAATGTTCTATGAAAAGCTCATTGCAGCAGGCGAATCCCAAGCCGAGGTGGCTCGCAGAGCAAAGGTCTCAAAGACCATGATGAGCTTCTACCGAGCGTACGCGAAGCTGCCAGAAGACGTGCTTGAGATTGTGCGGCTGCATCCTCATAAGTTCGGGGCGACCGAGGCCTACCAGCTGGCCAAGCTGCACGATAAGGCGGGCATCCGCAAAGCCGTAGCACTTGCGAACAAGTATGCTGCCGAAGACCAGACGCAGCGTTGGCTCACAAACCAGGTTCAATCCCTACTCAACCCTGTTGCACACAAGACGCAGACATCTGGCAAGACAATTCGCTACGCCAATGGCGTTTACAAGCAGCGTGGTGATATGTTCGAGCTGGTCATTACCGTGTCAGCTGAGCAGCGAGAGACGTTCGCCCAAGGACTGGAAGAGCTGCTGGAGATGGCGGCCATTCAGCCTGAGCCCGACGAATCCGAGGCCGAGGACGCCCAAGGCACGACATGAACGCGTTTAGTCAACTAAACGGTCAAACCTCCTTGCCTCGCGGCGGGCAGGTTAGGCTGTCTGTTGACTCGTCGGGGGCAGCGTTTAGTCAACTAAACGGTTTTGACTTTTCTGAGCGCGCCACCCAAAAAACTCACTCGTCTCAGGCCCGAGCGTTTAGTCAACTAAACGCTCGGGCTGTCGGTGGCCGCGCCACCCACGTAACAAAGCACTCGACTTCTGGAGCTGCGCGCAGGGGCAGAGTGTTTAGTCAACTAAACGCCAAGGGTGTAATTCCTCTCAGCCAGGCGCGGAAGCCCGCGTCGGCACGGGCAGCGTTTAGTCAACTAAACGCTTTGGGCTTGGTGGCCAGCAGCACTTGCTGCTCAGCACCCCGCTCTCGGCCTAAACCGGCCCCGCGACGCCCAGACTTTAGAGGTTTAAAGCCTTGGGCCTATCTACATGCAGTACACGAACCCCGCACTACGCGGGGTTCGGTGCATTTGGAATCAGGAATTTGGAGAAATCGCATGAAGTAGCCAAAAACGCTCATACCAATGAAAAAACCCCCAGAGCGCTAACTCTGAGGGTTCTCAGGAATTTTGATGGATTCCACCCGTTTCGCCTAAACCGATGCCAATCGGTCAAAAGCTCCACCACAGAGCGAATTTTAGGTAATCGGCCGGACTTCATCAAGGACTTTCGTGTCTTTGAGGAGACTGCGATGACTGTTATCGCCCCTACCGTTGTTTACCCATCACTCATTAGCCGGGCTTGTGCCGCCCTGGATGAGTCCCCTGTGTTCAAAGATGTGCCTGATGGCTACCTTCGGGTCATCCTGCGCATCGTCAAGAAAATCAACCTGAAGCGGTTAAATTCTCCGATTTTGGCCAGTCGCGCCACTCTGGCGAAGGAATCCGGCAAATCTGTTGAAACCGTCCATCGGGTCGTCCGCTGGCTCGAAGAGCGTGGCCTGGTGGAGCGCGAACAGCGCGCACGCCCTGAGCTGCGCGGCTCATCCTCGCCCCTCGTGCCCACAAAGCAACTCCTGGACGCTCTGCTGCTGTCAGAAGCGGCACGTGCAAGTGTGGACGAGGCACACCCCAACACCGGTGCCAAGGCTTCGACAGGGAAGCCGTCTTCTGTTTCCAACAAGAGTCCAGATCGAGCAGCAAACCAAGAGACACCCTTTGAGTTTGAACGTGTTGGCAAGGTACGGTTGCCTAGTGACCTAGCATGGTTGGTCAAGGAGCAAGGTATGAACTGCTCAGGGGTGCTGCACCTCATGAAGCTCGCAGGCCAAGCCAAGCAGCGCCTGTCGACCGTGGTGGTCGCCACCCGGAAATACCTCGAAGGCCTTCACGGCCGAGAGCTCTACGCCTACCTGCGTGCCCTGTTGGGCAAAGGTCGGGACTTTGGGTTCCGTGCGACCGAGGAAACTCGTGGAGTGGCAGAGACCCAGGAGCGCGAGTACCTCAAGCAGAAGGCACAGGATTTGGTAGGTCGAACCTTCCAGAACCGCGACCGGACGCTTTTGGTGACTGTCGAGGACTCAGGCATGCTGCTTGAAATACGCAACGGGAGGCGGGCCGCAAGGCAGTTCTGCCGGTCTTTTGTGGAGGCTATTGAGGCAGGTCGCCTGCGTGGCGTCTAAGAGGTCATCCTCCAGCCTGTGGATAACTACTAGGTGACCACGTGTCAGTGCAGACAGCTCTTAATCCAAGGTTTTTCAAACCTACAGTCTTACAGAAAACAACCGGACGGGGCCGGCGACTTATCCACAAAAAACAAAAAAACAGCCTGAAAACCGGGGAGAGGTATATTTGGACAAATGAGGTGAACAACAGCCAAACGGCCATGCTGGCTACTTCTGGAGCACAGAAAACCCCAGTCGGGCAAATGGCTCCGAAAGCAAAGATATCAGTAATTGCTGCCGATAAAATAACGTAACGTAACAAGCTTTTTAGCTCAGGAGTTCACCATGGGACGAGAGTCAGTAATCACGCAGGAAGAGGTCAATTCCGTTGCTGACCAGCTTCGAGCTACAGGTGCCAAGCCTACTGCCCGGGCTGTGAGGGAAGCACTTGGGGGTGGCAGCATGGCCACCGTGCTGAAGCACCTCCATGTCTGGCAGAGCCACCAGGTCCGTGCCCCAGATACACAGGCAGTGCTGCCTGTAGGCCTCCAACGTGCCTTGGAGGACTTTATCGCACAGGAAGTAGCCTCTGCCAAAGTGACGCTCGAGGCTGACCTGGTAACTGCTCAACAGGCCAACCAGGACTTGATTGCTGAATCGGAGCGCCTGGCTGCGGCACTGGAGCGCGAACAGTCGGCCGTGAAGACCTTGCAAGCTGACAAGGCAGAGTTGTCAGGTCGTTTGGGGCAGTTGACCAAAGACCTGGAAGAGGTTCGGGCAGAGGCTGTCGCTCAGCGTGAGGCCGCAGAGCATGCTAGAACGGAGAAGGCCAAGCTCGAGCTCCGCCTAGAGGGCGTCCCCCGCTTGGAGGCAGAGATTGAGCGCTTGAAGGTGGCTCTTGAATCGGAACGTAGCGCCAAGGTTGTCGCAGAGCAGCAGGCTGCAGTGGCCCAAGCCAGGCTGGAAAAGACGGAAGGCCAACTCAAAGAGCTGGTAGTCAACAATCCGGTTCCTCGCTTGGACGCCGAGCTTGTCAAGCTCAAAGCGTCTCTGGACGAAGAACGAGCAGTACGGGTAAGTGCAGAGCAACAGGCCGCGGTGGCCCAAGCAAAGCTGGAGAAGACCGAAGCCCAAGCTACCGATTTGGCGGCTCGATTGGCAAAGGTGGAGGCCTGGCTTGAGGAGGATCGTGCAAAGGCTCCCTCGAAGTCTTGAAAATGGTCAACTACAGACCTGAGGCACGGCATGTTTCCTGGTGTTGATGAAGACCTGAAGGTGTTTCTTTTTCAGGGGGCCCCACAGTTCGAGATTACGCCACGCAATGGATGTGGCGGTACAACCATGAACGCCCAAATATGGCATTGGGCGGCATCACCCCCCAAACAGCGGCTTGCCATGGCCGCATAGCTCTACTTCTTAGAGCAATGGTTTAAGGGGGGATTACCCACCAACTGGTGTTTCTGAGCGACAACGGTGGCGCGTGCTGCGAGGCCCAAGGCTGGCTTATGAGCTTGGTGAGCTTGCCTAATGGGTGGATTTGCCTAAGCACCTACCCAAGAAGAAGCCTGAGGAAATTGGCCTTGGCCGCAACGTCGCGGTGTTTGAGTGGTTGCGCCAGTATGCCTACAAGCAGGTGAGGCACTACAAGCAGGACGTGCGCAACTTTGTGCTGTGGCAAACGCACCTAAACGGCAAGGCACTGGAGCGCAATGGAGAGCTGCACCTCCCCTTGGCCGGCAATGAGGTGTGGCATATCGCCAAGAGCGTGAGCAAATGGACGTGGAATAGGTTTGATTTGGCTGCGAGTGATGCTCGGTTTGTTGCGCTGC
>JAHAYB010000356.1 GCA_018384835.1 Comamonas sp. | reverse complement strand
TGGGTATCCAAGGGGCGGTGTTGTGGGGGGTGCTGATGGCTTTTCTGTCCCTGCTGCCCGCCGTGGGTGCTAGCCTGATTTGGGGGCCTGTGGCCATCTATTACTTTTCCACCGGCTCTAGTGAGAAGGCGGTTATTTTGGCCGCCTACGGTATCTTGGTGATTGGCTTGGTCGATAACCTGCTGCGCCCTTTGCTGGTTGGCAAGGATACCAAGCTGCCTGACTACTTGGTGCTGATTTCCACCCTGGGCGGCATGTCCCTGTTTGGCCTGACAGGCTTTGTTTTGGGTCCCGTGGTGGCTGCTTTATTCGTTGCTTGCTGGGATATTTACAGCCAAGCGCCTACACTCGCTAGCCAAGAGGTGGGGGATTTGCACATTGCTTCCTGCCCCTCTTCGCCCAAAGACTGCTAATACAAACTCCGTGCAAGACACCGTTGTCGTCACAATGCCATCTATGCAAGTATCTACACCTCACCCCACTGGCGCTGCTTTGCGTTCTGCTCGTTTTGCTGTTCGCTCTGTCTCTTGGGTACGCTACTTTGCTGCCCCTTTGCTGGCAAGCAGTTTGCTAACCGGCTGCCTCGATAAAGTCCCCGGTATTGCCCCTCCCCCCAAGGTGCTGGCCAAGCAAAAAGAAGACCGCGCTATTGGCAGTGCTTGCCGCTATGCCGGGCGCAGTATTGAAGATTGCTACGTCTTGAACCCCAAAGCCTCTAAAAATCAAATGTTTGATGGCTGGAAAGAAATGGATGGCTATATGCGCGAGCACAACATTGAGGGCGTGCCCTCTGTCATCGCGCCCAATACGCCGCCCAAGCCCAGGCCGCCTGTTGAAGATGACCTCCTCCCAGATAGCAATACCGCCAACACCGCTCGCCCCATGCTGCGCTAGGACTGCACTGCAAAAGGCTGTACTGCACCCCCTGGGGCGGTTTGCGCACTATGGCTGGGTAAGGCAGCGGCATAATGCGCACCTGCCTTGCGTAACCTTGGTGCAATCCTTGCCCTTTGCGGCCATTTCCCTATTTCCCTACTTCCCTATTTTTAAGAAAGTCAATGACTCCTATGTCTGAACAACAGCAACAGCAGCAGCCAGAAGCCCCGGTATTCCAAATTCAGCGCGTGTATTTGAAAGATGCCTCGCTAGAGCAGCCCAACTCCCCAGCGATTTTGCTGGAGCAAGAGCAGCCTGCCCTAGACATCCAACTGGGCGTAGAAGCCACGCCCATCGCTGAGGGTGTCTATGAAGTGGCGGTAATGGCTACGGTACACACCAAAATCGAAGATAAAACCGTGTTTCTGGTCGAGGCCAAACAAGCCGGGATTTTTGAAATTCGTAACATCCCCGAAGAGCAAATCAATGGGGTGATTGGCGTATCGTGCCCCCAAATTCTTTACCCCTATCTGCGCGGCAACGTGGCTGACCTGATTAACCGCGCCGGCTTTCCGCCCGTACATATGGCCGAAATCAACTTCCAAGCACTTTACGAGCAGCAGCAGGCCAACGCTGCCCAAGCAGAAGGCGCAGCACAGCAGTTGCAATAAGCAACGGCCTCGGCCTCATACACTACAGACCCACAGCCCCTTTGCTGCCCGGCATAGGGGCTGTCTTTTTGGATGAGTAGCTTTTGGATGAGTAGCGCTATGAACATTTTGGTAATTGGGGCTGGAGCCTGGGGCACAGCCATTGCGTTGGCGGCGGCGCGTCACCCCAGCGGCCACCAAGTGCAGTTGTGGGCACGCGATAGCGGCCAAGCGGCAGCCATGCAGCAGGCGCGTTGTAATGCCCGCTACCTCCCGGGGCAAGCCTTTCCCTCCCAGCTACAGGTCACCGCCCAGCCCTTGCCCGCCTTGGCGCAAGCGGCCGATGTCGTGATTATCGGAACCCCCATGGCAGCGCTGCGCCAGTATTTAACCGTGCTAGCGCAAGCCGCTATCAACGCCCCTGTGCTGTGGCTGTGCAAGGGTTTTGAGGCCGCCAGCCAACCGCCGCCAAACCAACAGCCGCCCAGCACCGTCGCCTACGGCCTGATGGCGCATGAAATTGCCGCTGCCGTTGCCCCCCAACTGCGCTGCGGGGCATTAAGCGGCCCTAGCTTTGCTCTGGAAGTGGCGCGTGGTCAACCCACCTGCCTGGTAGCTGCCAGCCCTGACCTAGCAGTACGCCAAGCCGCACAAGCCGCTTTGCATAGCCAGAGCCTGCGCCTGTACGCCAACGCCGACATGGTGGGTGTGGAAGTGGGGGGCGCTGTTAAAAACGTCTTGGCCATTGCCGCTGGCCTGTGTGATGGCTTGGCACTGGGTTTGAATGCCCGTGCCGCTCTACTCACCCGTGGTTTGGCAGAAATGAGCCGCCTAGGGCTGGCGCTGGGCGCGAAGGCAGACACCTTTATGGGGCTATCGGGTATGGGGGATTTGCTGCTGACGGCCACGGGCGATTTATCGCGCAACCGCAAGGTGGGCTTGCTGCTGGCTCAGGGCTTGCGCTTAGAGCAGGCCGTGCAATCGCTCGGGCATGTGGCTGAAGGCGTGTACAGCGCCCGCACCGTGGTGCAACGTGCCCAAGCGCTAGGGGTGGAGATGCCGATTGCCACAGCAGTGGTGCAATTGCTCGATGGTCAGTTGCAGCCCCAGCAAGCGCTCGCCCAGCTCATGGCGCGTGACCCCAAAGAAGAGGGCGCTAGAGCGTAGGAACCGCTTATGCGCATGTGTGCGTATAAAGCGCCCTCGCCCCTTGGGGCGCTACATCTGCCTGCGCCACACGGTTTGCTGCTTGGATGCCTTGTCCAAATCAGCCAGTATGGCTTCGTGGGCGGCCAGTTCTTCAGCGCTGGGGAGGATGGTGGGTAGGCTGATACTGCTCAGGTCAATGGCAAGGGCGGAGCTGCTCAGGGCGTTAGCGCGGTTGGTGGCTGGCTGGGCATTCTCGCCGCTATCGTCTTCTGTGCCGTCACCAAGCAGGGCGTGCTGCCCGCGTGTCATATAGATATAGACATCGGCCAGCAGCTCGGCATCCAGCAAAGCGCCGTGCAGGATGCGGCCACTGTTATCCACGCCCAGGCGGTCGCATAGGGCATCTAGGGAGTTACGCCTACCGGGGAACTGCTCTTTGGCCATCGCTAGGGAGTCAATCACCTCATGCACATAGTGCGTGACGGGTTGCAGCCCCAGCAGGGATAGCTCTTTATTCAAAAAGCCCACGTCAAACGGGGCGTTGTGGATGACTAGCGTTGCCCCTTGCAGGTAGGCCAGGATTTCCTGCGCTTTTTCTGCAAACTTGGGCTTGTCGCTGAGGAACTCGGTGGTCAGACCGTGAACGCGCAGCGCCTCTTCATGGCTGTCGCGCTCGGGGTTGAAGTACAGGTGCAGGTTGTTGCCAGAGAGCTTGCGCCCCAGCAGTTCAACACAGCCTAGCTCCACGATGCGGTCGCCGTTTTCTGGCGATAGGCCGGTGGTTTCCGTATCTAAAACAATCAGGCGTTGCATGAGGGCTGTTAGGTGTTAGACGCGGAAGCTCTCGCCACAGCCGCAGCGGTCACGCTCGTTGGGGTTATTGAACTTAAAGCTTTCGTTCAGGCCATCGCGCACATAGTCCAGCTCGATGCCATCCATATAGACCAGGTTTTTCGGGTCAATCAGCAGTTTGACACCGTGGTGTTCAAACACCATATCGCCCGGTTGCTGCTCATCCACAAAATCGAGTTGATAGGCTAGGCCAGAGCAGCCGGTGGTTTTTACGCCCAAGCGCACGCCTATGCCTTTGCCTCGGCGCTCTAGGTGCTGCGCCACATGTTGGGCGGCGGCGGGGGTCAGCGTAATAGCCATTTTTTGTTGATCCTCCTGATTCATGGTGTTGCTCATTGTGCAGCGGTCGTGCTGCGCTGGCTGCGGTAGTTGTCTAGGGCGGCTTTGGCTGCATCTTCCGCCAAAAGTGCGCAATGGAGTTTAACGGGCGCTAACGCCAGGGCTTGCACTATGTCTGTGCTGCTCAAGGTGTTGGCCTGCTCTAGGGTTTTTCCCTCTAGCCACTGCGCTAGCCATGCGGCGGTGGCAATGGTATCGGTGCAGCCAAAGGCTTTGAAGCGGGCTTGGGCAATCACCTCGCTGCCAGTCTGTTTATCAAGCTGCACTTGGATTTGTAGCGCGATGATGGCTCCGCTGTCCGCAGTGCCCACTTGGGCGCTTCCTAGCCCCAAGGAATCAGCGGCAAAGCTGCCGACGCGGGGCGGTATATCAAGCAGTGCAATATCGGCGGTAGCAGCAGCTTCTTCTGTCTGTTCTAAATCGCATAGTGGGCTGATATGGCGCAGCCGGGTAACAGTGTGGGTAATGCTGGCGATGGCTTGGTCAATCTCGGACTCCGTGGTGAAACGCCCGAAGGTGATGCGCAAGCTGCTATGCGCCAGCGCGTGGCTCAAGCCCAAGGCAAGCAGCACATGGCTAGGCTCTTGACTGGCCGAGGTGCAGGCCGAGCCGCTGGAAACTGCCAGCCGCTCTTGGATGCCCTGCATCAAGGCTTCGCCCTGGATGCCCTCAAAGCTGACGCTGAGGTTTTGCGGCACATGCTGGCTTTGGTCGCCATTGATGCGCATTTGCGCCAAGCCCTGTAAACCCTGCAAGCCTTGGTATAGGCGCTGCTGCAAGGCGCTGGCATGTGCCAAGTCTTGCGCCATTTGCGCCTTGGCCAAGCGAAATGCTTCGCCCATGCCAACGATTTGGTGGGTGGGCAACGTGCCCGAGCGCATTCCGCGCTCATGGCCGCCGCCGTGGATTTGGGCTTGCAGGCGCACCAAGGGCTTGCGGCGTACATACAGCGCACCCACGCCTTTAGGGCCGTAGGTTTTGTGGGCGGTCATGCTCATCAGGTCAATGGGCAGGCTGGCCAGGTCAATCGCCACGCGGCCTGTGGCCTGGGCGGCATCCACATGCAGCAACACGCCCTTGGCGCGGCACAGTGCGCCGATGGCGGCCACGTCTTGCACCACGCCAATTTCATTGTTGACAAACAGCACGCTAGCCAAAATCGTGTCCGGGCGAATGGCCGCTTCCAACTGCGCCAAATCCAGCAGGCCATTGGGTTGCACGTCTAGGTAGCTGACTTCAAAGCCCTGGCGCTCTAGCGCGTGCATGGTGTCTAGCACGGCTTTGTGTTCGGTCTTGAGGGTAATCAGGTGCTTGCCCTTGTCCTGATAGAACTGGGCTGCGCCTTTGAGCGCCAGGTTGATGGATTCGGTCGCGCCACTGGTCCAAACAATGTCGCGCGGCTGTGCGCCGATAAGGTCGGCCACATGGGCGCGGGCTTGCTCTACGGCCTCTGCCGCCTCTTGCCCCCAGGCATGGCTGCCCGAGGCCGG
>JAHAYB010000388.1 GCA_018384835.1 Comamonas sp. | reverse complement strand
TTCAGGTTCTGGGGTGGGTTCAGGTTCTGGGGTGGGTTCACGCTCTGGAGTAGGTTCTGGCTCTGGGGTCGGCTCTGGGGTGGGTTGTACAGTGTCAGGCGGGGTGCTGGGGTCCTGGCTGCTGTCTGCACTACTACCGCTACCGCTACCGCCACCGCAGGCAGCCAAGCTGGTCACAGCGGCCATGACCGCTGTGAGTAACCAACGCTGGTAGGCCGAAGGGGCTGACTCAGGTGTGGGGTGTGTCGATGGGATTGGCATGTTTCGTCTCCTGTTGAAAGTAGCGCTATAGATGGCTGGGGGCTAAATCTTAGCCGGTGTCGCCGCTTTTAGAAAATCGCCAAACGAATAAATCGCCCCCAGCACCCTAAGTCCTGCCGCACCAGTGACCGCTGGCAGGTTGCCCGGCAAGCCCAGCAGGCATTGCCGCGCTAGCCAGGCGAAGGCGGCGGCCTCCACCTGCAAGGGCGGCAGACCGGCGCTGGCCGTGCTCATGACCTGCCAGCCGGGTAGGCGCTGTTGTAGCTGCTGCATTAGGCAGGTGTTCAAAGCACCGCCGCCGCATACCAGCAGTGTTTTGGCATCACGCCCATAGCGTAGGGCATCTTGGGCGCAGACTTGGGCGGTGAAGGCGGTCAGGGTGGCTTGCACATCCACCGGCGCGGCCTGGGCAAAGGGCTGCAATTGCTCAGTTAGCCAAGCGGGGTGGAATAAATCGCGCCCCGTGCTTTTGGGGGGAGCCTGCTGAAAAAACGGCTCTTGCAGCAACCGCTCTAGCAAGGCAGGCAGTACCTGGCCACTGGCCGCCCATGCGCCATCGGCATCGTAGGTTTGGCCGGTGTGTTGCTGGCACCAGGCATCCATTAGCGCATTGCCGGGGCCGCAGTCAAAGCCCAGCACCGGCTGGCTGGCATCACTTTGGGGCGGTAGCACGCTTAGGTTAGAGATGCCACCAATGTTCAGCACCAGCGCGGTGCGCTCGGCCTGGCTAAATACTTGCTGATGAAATGCCGGAACCAAAGGCGCACCCTGGCCGCCAGCGGCAACGTCGCGGTTGCGCAGGTCAGCTACAACGGTGATGCCGGTGCGCTCGGCCAGATAGGCGGGGTTGAGCAGTTGCAGGCTGTAGCCCACGCCATCATGCAAGCCGGGTTGGTGGCGCACGGTTTGCCCATGGGCACCGATGGCGGTAACAGCGCTGGCGGGCAGGCCGCTTTGCTGCAATAGCGCTTGCACCACCTGGGCATACAAGCGGCTGATGGCTGTGCCTGCCAGGGCGGCGCGGTGCAGCTCGTCCTGGCCGTGGCGGCTGTTAAGCGCTAGCAGCTCTTGGCGCAGCGCAGGCGGCATGGAGCAACTGGCATGGGTTTGTACTTGCAGGGTTGGTGCGTCGGAAAGTTGTGCGCCGGTAAATTGGGCAAGTACGCCATCCACGCCATCCAGGGATGTGCCGGACATCAGGCCGATAAACCAGCCGCTGTGGGTTGCTGTCATAAATATGGTGTAGGTGGGTGTGGTTGGTGTGGGGAGCATAAAAAAGGCTCTGAACCGGTCAGAGCCTTGGGGGGGGAGGCGCAGGGCAACAAGTGCAGGGCTTTTATTGGGCGCTGGCTTGGTGAATGAGGGCGGCGTAGCTCAGTTGCTCGCGCCACTGGTCGGCTTTGCTGTGGAAGTTCTTTTTCATCCGCTCTGTCATGGGGGTGTCGGCATTGGCGGCGATGATGGTTTGTGGGTCTTGGTGGACACCGTTGACGCGAAATTCAAAGTGCAAATGCGGCCCGGTGGACCAGCCGGTAGAGCCTACGGCTCCCAGGTTATCGCCCTGGTCTAGTTTTTGGCCTACTCTGACATCAATGCGGCTCAGGTGGGCATAAACGGTAACGTGGCTGGTGTTGTCGTGTTTGACGAAAACCACGTTGCCGTAGCCGTTTTGCCAGCCGGCAAACTCCACCACGCCATCGCCCACGGTACGCACGGGCGTGCCTGTGGGGGCGGCAAAGTCGGTGCCCAAGTGCTTGCGCCAAGTTTTGTGGATGGGGTGCAGGCGGTTGCTGAAGGTGCTGCTAATGCGGGTAAATGCCACGGGCGAATGCAGATAAGCGCGGCGCAGGCTAGAGCCATCCATGGCGTAGTAAGAGCCGCGCTTGCCTGGCTCGGCAAACCACATGGCCTCGTAGGTTTTGCCACGGTTGTTGAATTGGGCGGCCAGTACGCGGCCTGAGCGCAGGGGTTCATCATCGCCCTCTAGCGTCTCGTAGAGGAAGGTGAAGCTGTCGCCCTTGTAGAGGCGGCGAAAGTTAATTTCCGGAAAAATATCGGCAATCTGCGTCGCCACCGCATCGGGGATGCTGGCCGCATCTGTGGCGGCAAATAGCGAGCTTTGGATAATGCCCCCCGCCATGCGGGTGTTCACCGTTAGCGGGGCGCTGGTAATCGTGGTTTGCCACTGCCCTTGTGCATCGCGCTCTAGGGTCAGGCGCTGAAAGTGGCCGCTATTGTCGTCATTGACCCAGCGTGCAACCAGTTGCTCAAGCTGGTGCTCGTTGGTGGTAATGGCCGATATCCGCCGCCCGCCGCGCCCCAGCAAATGCTGGCGTGCCAAGTCGTTACCGCGCAAGAAGGCGGCAGCCTCGGGGTCGGCAACGCCAAGGCGCTGAAATAGGGAGTCAATGGTGTCGTTGCCCGAGGTGTAGCCCGTGCGGTGCAAGGAGAACTGGTTGTTCTCCATGAGCTCGCCTAAGCTGCTCTCACCAACCAAAGACGGCACGGGCACATTGACCGTGCGCTGGGTAGGCGCTGGTGCTTGCAGCGCATCGGCATCAGCCAGGGGGTTGAAAGAGGCCACAGCAAACGCTGCGCCCGTGCCACCTAGTAACAAGGCGGCAAGGGCAGTCGAAAAACGTTTGGGATGGTGCTGTAGGAGGAAGGCCAAGCGCTGGGCGTGGCGAGTGAGGGCAGGGCGAAAATTCACGGCAAAACTTTTCGAGGCGGCGAAACAAATACAGCAAGCGTGCTAGCTCAAAAGGCGAAGGAGCCAAGTGCGAGATAGCAACTTTCGGGGGCATTATGCACACAAAGCCAATTGTCTTTGAATTGTTAAAACGCAGCTTTGTTTAGAGTCAAAAATTGAAGCTGTCTAAAATTACCCGTTTGTGCTGAAAAAACCCGCAAAGTGTATCCAGCGCCTTTGTGTTGAATACCGTATAAACCCTAGATAACTATTTTATGAACCCCTCTACCCCCGCCCCTCAATACCCCATCACTGATGCCGTACAACAGGCTCTGGCCGTATCCCTGCGCGGCACGGACGAGCTGCTGCCCCAAGACGAGTGGGTGCAAAAACTCGCCCGCAGCGCCGCCACTGGCCAGCCCTTGCGTATCAAGCTGGGGCTAGACCCCACCGCGCCCGACATCCACTTGGGGCACACCGTGGTGCTGAACAAAATGCGCCAGTTGCAGGATTTGGGGCATACCGTCATTTTTCTGATTGGCGACTTCACCACCCTGATTGGCGACCCCTCCGGCCGCGACAGCACCCGTCCGCCGCTGACTGCCGAGGAAATCAAGGCCAACGCCGAAACCTATTACACCCAAGCCGCCAAAGTGCTGGACCCCGCCAAAACCGAGGTGCGCTACAACAGCGAATGGAACGACGCGCTGGGCGCGCGCGGCATGATTCAACTGGCGGCGAAATACACCGTCGCCCGCATGATGGAGCGCAACGACTTCCACACCCGCTTTACCGAAGGCAACTCCATCAGCCTGCACGAATTTTTGTACCCGCTGCTGCAAGGCTACGATTCGGTAGCGCTCAAGGCCGACTTGGAACTGGGCGGCACCGACCAAAAGTTCAACCTGATGATGGGTCGCCATTTGCAGCAGGAACACGGCCAGGAGCCGCAATGCGTGCTCACCATGCCGCTGCTGGTAGGGCTGGACGGGGTACACAAAATGTCCAAGTCCAAGCACAACTACGTGGGCATTACCGAGGACGCGAACACCATGTTTGCCAAAATTTTGTCCATCTCTGACGACCTCATGTGGGACTGGTTCACCCTGCTGTCCTTCCAGAGTCTGGAAGCCATTGCCGCCCTGAAAGCCGAGGTTGCAGGCGGACGCAACCCCAAAGATGCCAAAGTCATGCTGGCCAAGGAAATCACCACCCGCTTTCACAGCGCGGCACTGGCGGATGCGGCAGAGCAAGACTTCATTCTGCGCAGCAAAGGCGGCATCCCCGACGACATTCCTGAGTTATCGCTAGACGGCGCACCTGCTGGCATTGCCAATCTGCTCAGACAAGCAGGTCTGGCCGCTTCCAATGGCGAGGCCAACCGCCTGATTGACGGCAACGGCGTGCGCGTCGATGGCAGCGTCGTCACCGACCGCGCCTTGAAGCTCAACGCCGGAACCTATGTGCTGCAAGTGGGCAAGCGCAAGTTCGCCCGCGTCACCCTGTCTTGATACGAGTGCATACGACTACATACACGAACGACTACACCATGAGCCTCCCCCTGGACATCCTCATCATGGCCGCTGGCAAGGGCACGCGCATGAAAAGCGCCCATCCCAAGGTGCTGCAAAAACTGGCTGGCCGCCCGCTGCTCGGTCATGTGCTGGCCACTGCTGCCCAATTGCAGGCCCGCAGCGCCATCGTCATTACCGGCCACCAAGCAGAATCTGTAGAACAGGCGATTACCCAACTGGCCAAGCACACACCCGCCCCCGCCCAAGTGCAATGCGTGCGCCAAGAACCTCAGCTAGGAACCGGCCACGCCGTGCAACAGGCCGTGCCCGTGCTGGCGGACGATGGGCTAGCTATCGTGCTCTCTGGCGACGTGCCGCTGACCCAAGCCACCACCCTGCAAGCCTTGATTGATGCGGCTGGGGGCGACAAGCTGGCGCTGCTCACCGTGCGCCTGCCCGACCCCACGGGCTATGGCCGCATCGTGCGCGGTACGGAGGGGCAAGTGCAGCGCATCGTCGAGCAAAAAGATGCCAACGAAGCCGAACGCGCCATTCACGAGGTCTATAGCGGCATCATGGCCGTGCCTAGCCGCTTGCTCAAACCCTGGCTGGCGCAACTGGATAACCGCAACGCCCAAGGCGAGTTCTACCTGACCGATGTCGTCGCCAAAGCCGTGCAAGCGGGTACATCTGTTGTCGCGCACTGCATTGATGATGCCGTGCAAGTGGCAGGCGTAAACAGCCCCGCGCAACTGGCCGAACTAGAACGCGCCCACCAACTGCGCCAAGCCCAGCGGCTCATGGAGCAAGGCGTGCGCCTAGCCGACCCCGCCCGCTTCGAGCTACGCGACCACGCCAACGGCCAAAGCGCCGCGCTGGTATGCGCTCAGGACGTAGAAATTGACTTGGGCTGCATCTTTAGCGGCCACGTAGAAATTGGCGCAGGCGCACAGATTGGCGCTTACTGCCACATCAGCAACGCCGTGATTGGCGCAGGTGCGGTGATTCACCCCTTCACCCATATCGACGGGGAAAAGCTGGGCGCACAAGTGGGCGAAGCCGCATTGATTGGCCCCTTCGCCCGTCTGCGCCCCGGTGCAGAGTTGGGACGCGAGGTGCATATCGGTAACTTTGTGGAGGTAAAAAACTCTCGCCTAGCCGCTGGCGCTAAGGCCAACCATTTGGCCTATCTGGGCGATGCCGATGTAGGCGAGCGCGTTAACTACGGCGCAGGCAGCATCACCGCCAATTACGACGGCGCAAACAAGCACCGCACCGTGATTGAGGCCGACGTACATGTGGGCAGCAATTGCGTGCTGGTCGCGCCCGTCACGATTGGCGCGGGCGGCACGGTGGGCGCAGGCTCCACCATCACCAAAAGCACCCCGCCCCAGTCCCTGAGCGTGACCCGTGCCAAGCAACTAGCCAAAGAAAACTGGGCACGCCCGGTCAAACAGCCCAAAGCCTAAAAAAGGAAGCACGCCATGCCGCAGCAGCCCGCCAGCCCCATGACTCCCACTCAGGAACTGGCTCTGCTGCGCCAACAGCACGATGCCTTGCTACGGGCCATAGCCCATGACTTGCGCGCACCGCTGCGCCACCTCCAGTCCTTTGCCCCCTTGCTGACCGAGGCCGTACAAACCCTGGCGCAAGGCGCAGCCCCCCAACAGCAAGAGGCCGCTGCCGATGCCCTGGAGTTTGGCCGATATATGCAGGAAGCCGCCCAGCGCATGGCGCAGATGGTGGAGGCGCTCACCACCCTCTCCCGCGCCGCCCGCCAGCCTTTGCAACTGCAAACTGTCGATTTACTGGCCACCTGCCAAGCCCAGTGGCAAACACTGCAAGCCCAATACCCCCAAGCGCAATTGCAGTGGCCTAACGCCTCCAATACCGCTATCACTCTGCAAGCAGACCCCCAAGCCCTAGGCCAGCTCATACACGCTCTGCTAGATAACGCGGGCAAATTCTCCGCCCCCCAGGCTCGGCCGCATATCCAGCTCAACGCCCACCAGCAAGGCGGGCAATGGCATATCAGCCTGCACGACAACGGCGTGGGCTTTGAGCCTAACCAAGCCGCCGCTCAACTGGGCCAGCCCTTTACCCGCATGCACCGCGACAGCGAATTCCCCGGCCTGGGCTGCGGCCTAGCCCTGGCGCAAACCCTGGCGCTGCGCCAGGGGGCACAGCTGGCCATCAGCGCCCAGCCGGGCCTGGGCTGCGTGGTGACGCTGGATTGGCCGGGGGCCAGCGCCTGCCCTGCGGCGGAATAAGCCCCGGCCAGCGCCCGCTGCGGGCGCTGTACAGGGGCAACCTCAGAACGTATTCACGCCCTCAAAACTGCACATCCGCACGCAGCCACAGGGTGCGGCCCGGTTCGTGGATGCGCTGGTTGCCGGGGTAGCCAAACCCGGCATTGCCCGCCAGGTTCAGGTGCTCGGCATAGGTTTTGTCCAGCAGGTTGTCGATGCCCACGGCCCATTTCAGGTGGGCATTCACCCGGTAGCCCGCGTGCAGCGAGAGCACGCCAAAGCCGCCGCTGGCTCCCAGGTCGCGCCCCACCACATTGCCCTGGCCGCTGGCGTGGCGGTGCTGGGCGGCCACCAAGCGCCACAGCGCCCCGGCGCTCCAGCCGCCCTGGGCGTAGTCCAGCCCCAGGCGGGCTTCCAGCGGTGGCATCTGTGGCAGGGGGCGGTCTTCGCTGGTGTTGCGCCCCCAGCTATAGGCCAGCGTGCCTTGCACCGTCCAGGCCGTACTCAGGCGCTGGCTGGCTCCCAGCTCGAAACCGGCGGTGCGGGCATTCACGTTGCCGACGTGGGAAGCCATGTCGGTGTAGTCGAACAGGATGTAATCCTGCACATGCCCTAAATAGGCCGAGGCCCAGAGCTGCTGGCCCTGCTCTGCCCCTTTCCAGTTCAGCCCGATATCCAGTTGCGTGGTTTTCTCCGGGCGCAGCGTGGCAAAGGCATTGCCCTGGTCGGCGGCGCTGTTGCCAGGGGAAATCAGCTCCCAATAGTCGGGAAAGCGCTGCACATGGCCCAGCCCGACATAGGCGCTGCTGCCGTTGGCCCCCAGGTGCTCCCAACGCACAAAGCCTGCGGGCAGGGTGCGGCTGCGGTGGTTGCGGCTCGCGGCGGCAGGCATGGGGGTGGCGGCCATGCCCGCCATGCCGCCGTGCATACCGTGCATGCCGCCCCCCTCCATGCTGTGCATGTCGTGCATGCCCCCGCCGTGCATGTCGGTCTGCATGGCCGGATAGCGCCATGCCTGGACGCGGTCCAGACGCAGGCCGCCCACCCAGCGGCTGTCGGGGCGCTGCTGCCAGGTCATTTCGGCAAACAGCCCCCATTGGCTGGACTTGGCATCGCGCACCCA
>JAHAYB010000384.1 GCA_018384835.1 Comamonas sp. | reverse complement strand
ACCACCTCTCACAGTTCTTCCACAGTCGCCTGTTCTTGTCTAACCATGCAAAGCTGCGCTCCACCACCCAGCGTTTGGGCATGATCCTTGGAACTGTGCATGAGCTAGCCCCCTGATTCACAGACCCCGTCCTAACGCTTATCTTTGAGATAGGAGTAGGACTATGAATACGACTAGGCATACGGACTCTGTAGAAGTCATCCTCAAGGACCAGCGACGCAGACGCTGGTCCTTGGCAGAAAAAGCTCAATTGGTACGCCGCACTTATGAGCCAGGCATGAGCGTGTCACTGGTTGCCCGCCAAGAAGGCGTTGCTGCCAGTTTGCTGTTCCAGTGGCGCAAGCTCGAACGCCAAGGTGCATTGACTGCTGTGTCCGCAGGGGAAGCTGTTGTGCCAGCTTCTGAGTTGGCTGCAGCTCGTGCAGAAATTGCCAAGCTGCAGCGAGTGCTGGGTAAAAAGACGCTAGAAAATGAAATCCTCAAAGAAGCGGTGGAGCATGCGGCTGCAAAAAAGTGGATTGCGCGCTCACCCTTATTGCCAGAGGGCGACCTGTGAAAACGGTCTGCCGCAGTATGGGGTTAGCGCGCTCACACGTGAAGCAGTTGCTGCGCCGTAGTGATGCTTGGGTAGATGGCAGAAAACATCGCACTCCCAGCGATGATGCGAGTTTGTTGGCAGAGTTAAAGCTGCAGATTGCAGATCTGCCCAGCTATGGCTACCGCCGTGCTTGCGCATTAGTCAACCGCCTGCGCAGCGCCCAAGGAGTTACACGCGTCAATGCCAAGCGGGCCTATCGCGTGATGGCTCATGCGGGCTTGTTGCTGCCCAAGGCACCACGTCGACCCCAATCCACCCGCGTGCATGAGGGGCGGGTATCGGTCAACCGTAGCGACTTACGCTGGTGCTCGGATGGCTTGGAAATCAAGTGTGATTCAGGTGAGACCGTCACTGTCACCTTTATAAAGGACTGCTGCGACCGAGAGGTCATTGCTTGGCGTGCTTGGGAAGGCAAAGGGCTGCCCGGGGAGCCTGTGCGGGAGATGTTGATTGAGGCGGTGGAGCGGCGCTTCGGGTCTGTAGATGACGTGCCCAAGGGCCTGTACTTGGAATTCCTTAGCGACAACGGTGGTGCCTACATTGCAGCGGATACGCGAGCAGTAGCACGTTCATTGGGGCTCAAGCCCATCAATACCCCTGTATGCAGCCCGCAAAGCAATGGAATTGCAGAGAGCTTCGTTAACACCGTCAAACGTGACTATGTGCCGCGCATGGATGTGCGTAATGCAAGGGCTGTTCTGGCGCAATTGCCCTCAGCGTTTGAGCACTTCAACGAGATGCATCCGCACTCATCGCTGAAAATGCTATCGCCTCGAGAGTTTAGGCAGCAGCGAGCTGCGATGAACAACGAGGTGCTTTATTGCGGATAGGACGGGGTCGGGAATACGGGGGCAAGACCATCGGCTCCTATTTGAATGGAAATAGGAGGCTTTGGACTGTCTACAAAACTCTGGTCGATTCAAGAGCAGCTACGAGGCCAAGAACTGGAGCACGGTGGAAAGCGGTGGCTTTATCTGGCACACCACAGGCTCTGGCAAGACCTTGACCAGTTTTAAGGCAGCGCGGCTGGCGACCGAGCTGGAGTTCATCGACAAGGTGTTCTTTGTGGTGGACCGCAAGGATCTGGACTTCCAGACCATGAAGGAGTACCAGCGGTTCTCGCCGGATAGTGTCAATGGCTCAGACAGCACTGCAGGGCTGAAGCGCAATTTGGACAAGGATGACAACAAGATCGTCGTCACCACCATCCAGAAGCTCAACAACCTGATGAAGAGCGAGGCCGACCTGCCCATCTACCACAAGCAGGTGGTGTTTATCTTTGACGAGTGCCACCGCAGCCAGTTTGGTGAGGCACAGAAGAACCTGAAGAAGAAGTTCAAGAAGTTCTGCCAGTTTGGCTTTACGGGCACGCCCATCTTTCCGCAGAACGCATTAGGGGCTGAAACCACGGCCAGCGTGTTTGGGCGCGAGCTGCACTCTTACGTGATCACCGATGCGATCCGCGATGAGAAGGTGCTCAAGTTCAAGGTGGACTACAACGATGTGCGGCCCAAGTTCAAGGCCAT
>JAHAYB010000353.1 GCA_018384835.1 Comamonas sp. | reverse complement strand
CGCCTGCGCAAACTGGGGCTGACCTATCCGCTAGAGCAAACCGGCCTGCAAGCCTTCGCCCACGGGCTAAAAGAAATTTTGGTGGTGGAAGAAAAAGGCCCAGTGGTCGAGCAGCAACTGCGCCAGATTTTCTACAACGCCCCGCCTACGCAGCGCCCGCGCATTGTGGGCAAGCAAGACGCGCAAGGTGCGCCCCTGCTGTCTGCCTTGGGGGAGCTGCGCCCCTCGCGCCTCATCATGCAAGTGGCGCAGTGGCTGCAAAACCATGCGGGAGCGCAGTTGCGCATTCCGCTGTTGCAAGTGGCCGACTTTATGCCGCCCGAGCTACTGAGCAACGCCAGCGATGCCGTCAAGCGCCTGCCCTATTTTTGCGCGGGCTGCCCGCACAACACCTCTACCAAAGTGCCCGAAGGCTCTAGCGCCCGCGCCGGCATTGGCTGCCACTTTATGGCCAACTGGATGGAGCGCGACACCGAGGGGCTGATTCAAATGGGCGGCGAGGGGGTGGACTGGGTGTCACACGCCCGCTTTACGCGCACGCCGCATATCTTCCAAAACCTGGGCGATGGCACTTACTACCACTCCGGCTATCTGGCCGTCCGCCAAGCGGTGGCGGCCAAGGCCAATATCACCTACAAAATTTTGTTTAACGATGCCGTGGCCATGACGGGCGGCCAGCCGGTGGATGGCGTGATTAGCGTCGATGCCATTGCCCGCCAAGTCGAGAGCGAAGGGGTCAAGGCGCTGGCTGTCATCAGTGACGACATCAGCAAATACGACCGCCTGCGCCAGCAGTTTCCTGCCATCACCAGCTTCCACCCCCGCGAAGAACTGGATGCCGTGCAGCGCCGCCTGCGCGAGGTGGCCGGTGTATCAGTACTGATTTACGAACAAACCTGCGCCGCAGAAAAACGCCGCCGCCGCAAAAAAGGCCAACTACACGACCCCGAGCGCCGCTTAATGATTCACGAATCCGTCTGCGAAGGCTGTGGCGATTGCGGCGTACAAAGCAATTGCGTGGCCGTGCTGCCCCAGGAAACCACCTGGGGGCGCAAGCGCCGCATTGACCAAACCCATTGCAACAAAGACTACGCCTGCGTTGAGGGTTTTTGCCCCAGCTTTGTCAGCGTAATTGGCGGGCGGCTGCGCCGCAAATCGGGTGCCAGTGCCGAGCACCGCGCCCAGCTTCTGGCGCTGGCGGCGCAACTACCCAGCCCGCAAGTGCTGCGCGGCAATGCCCCTTGGGATTTATTGGTGACCGGCGTAGGTGGCACCGGTGTAGTCACCGTGGGCGCAGTGATTGCCATGGCCGCCCACCTGGAAGGCCAACAGGCCAGCGTGCTGGACTTTATGGGCTTTGCCCAAAAGGGCGGCGCGGTGCTGAGTTTTGTCCGCCTGGCTGCCAGCCGTGAGCTGCTGCACCAGGTACGCATAGACACCCAACAGGCCGATGCCGTGCTGGCTTGTGATGCGGTGGTTGCCGCCTCGCCCGAGGCGCTGCAAACCATTCGCCAAGGGCGCACACAGGTGCTGGTCAACACCCACGAAACCCCGGTGGCCGACAGCGTGCGCCACCCCGACACCCAGTTACACACCCCCTTGCTGCTGGCAAAACTGCGCTTTGCCGCCGGTGAGGAGCAGGTGCGCACTCTGGATGCCCAGGCGCTGGCCGAGTCGGTGATGGGGCACACCCTAGGCTCCAACATCGTGGCGCTGGGCATGGCCTGGCAGCAGGGCTTAATACCCGTGAGCTGGGCCGCACTGGAGCAGGCCATTCGCCTCAACAACGTGGCTGTGGAAGACAACCTGCTGGCGCTGGCCATTGGCCGCCTGGCCACCGCCCAGCCCCAAGCCTTGGCCGCCCCCGCTGCCCCCAACCCGCTAGCGGGCAGCGAGATTCAAGCCGATAGCCTGGACAGCTTTATGCAGCAGGCCAGCGCCCATCTGGCGCAATGGCAAAGCCCCGCCTGGGCGCAGCGCTTTACCGCGCAAATGCAGCAGGCAGAGCAGCATTTGGCGCATTGGCCAGACGAGGCCGCCCGCCAAGCCCTGCTGCTGACCACCGCCCGCAGCCTGCACAAGCTGATGAGCTACAAAGACGAGTACGAAATCGCCCGCCTGTTTGCCAGCCCGGATTTTCAGGCGCAGCTCGATGCCCAGTTTGAGGGCGATTACCGCCTGGCCTTTCACATGGCACCGCCCCTGCTGGCACGCGGCAAAAATGGGCAAGCACCCCGCAAAATCACCCTGGGTGGCTGGCTACGCCCCATGCTGGGCATTCTGGCCAAGGGGCGGCGCTTGCGCGGCACCCGCCTAGACCCCTTTGGCTACACAGCAGAGCGCCGCCAGGAGCGCCAGCTCATCACCGACTATTGCGCCCTGCTGGCGCAAGTGCTGCCCCAGGCGCAAGCGGCGCAGGCCAGCCAGTTGCAAAACCTGCTCGCCCTGCCCCAAACCATGCGCGGCTTTGGCCACGTCAAAGAGCGCAATGTGCAAGCCGCCCAAGCCCGCCAAGCCTGGCTGCTGCACCGCCTGGACCCGCAAAAACACCCCCGCCCGCAGGAAGCAAGCGGCCAGTCAGGGCAGTTCAAAGGCATCACCATCACCCGCCAAGCGGCTTGATGGTTAAGCGCACAAAATCGCACAAGAAAAAGCCCCGTGTAAAGCGGGGCGCTGTGTTTTAAGCCGTAGGAAGTTTTCAAGCCATGCTCAAGCTGGGGTGTGGGTGCGCAGCCAGTCATCAAGCGCATCAGCCATGCGTGTTTGCCAGCCAGGGCCGGTGGCCTTCCAAGCGGCCAGCGTGTCAGGCAGCAGGCGTAACTGAATAGGCGTGCGCGTAGGCTTTTTGCCCGGGCCGCGCCTGCGCGGTGTAGTGCCCAGCACCACGCCGCCTTGCTTCATGACGGCACCGCCCCAATCGTCTAGCGTGGTGGGGGGGTTGTCCAAGTCCTCAACTTCAACTGCCGGGATGGTTTTGCCAGTAATAGCGTGCTTCATGACGTTCTGCCTTTCGGATACTGATGATGTGGTCCACCTCAACCCCTTGGGTGTTGGTGCGCGGCGTATGCACCACAACCACCACATGGCCGTTGTATTCGCCCAAGGTTTGCAGCCGGGTTTCGCCATAGGCCAGGCGCGTATCTTCGCGTGTGATGGTGAAGCCCCAAAGCACTTCCTCTGCAATGGTCAAGTCAATGCCGTGCTTGTCCAAATTGCTGGCTTGTTTGTTGGGGTCAAAGGAAATCATGGGCAAATTGTATATGCGCTTTGCTACTGTTAGTAAAGGGGGAGATTTCAAACCCTTAGGCCGCAACCGATACACTCCCCCCACGCCCTCAGCACACTGCAAGGTCTGCGGGGGCTATGTTTTTAGAAGCAACGTCTTTGGAATTTGGGAATGCAACAACGTCCTTTAGGTATTTTTTCCAGCAGCAGCGTCGCCCTGGGCTGCATGAATTTAAGCCACGCTTACGGCCAGCCGCCCACCGCTGATATGGCGCACGCCGTGCTGTACGCCGCCCTGGATATCGGGGTGAACCACTTTGACACCGCCGCCCTCTACGGCTTTGGCGCAAATGAAAGCCTGATTGCGCCCATCATCCAGGCGCACCGCAGCAGCATCACCCTGGCGAGCAAGGGCGGCATGGCCGGTGTGCGTGGCGAGGACGGCATCATGCGCCGCGTGATTGATGGCCGCCCCGAAACCATTCGCCAAAACTGCGAGGACAGCCTGTGCCGCCTGGGCACCGAGGTGATTGACCTGTACTACCTGCACCGCCTCGACCCGCAAGTGCCGATTGAGGAATCCGTAGGTGCAATGGGGCGCTTGAAAGAGGAGGGCAAAATCCGCGCCCTGGGGCTGTCTGAAGTCAGCGCCGCCACCTTGCGCCGCGCCCACCAAGAGCAACCCATTACTGCCTTGCAAAGCGAATACTCCTTGTGGACGCGCAATGCCGAGCTGGGCACTCTGGCCGCCTGTAAAGAACTGGGCATTGCCTATGTCGCCTTCAGCCCCGTGGGGCGCGGCTTTTTGACGGGTGTGCTGGAAGATGTAGATACCCTGGTGGCCGGAGACATCCGCCGCGCCATGCCACGCTTTGCGCCGGATGCTTATGAGCGCAATTTGGCCTTGCTAGCCCCTATGCAAACCATTGCCCGCCAAGTGGGTTGCAGCCTGGCAGAGCTGGCGATGGCCTGGGTGCTGCACCAGGGCGAGCACATCATTGCCCTGCCCGGAACCACCCAGGTGCTGCACATTCAGGAAAACGTGCGCGGTGCGCGGGTGCAACTC
>JAHAYB010000335.1 GCA_018384835.1 Comamonas sp. | reverse complement strand
CCCCATGCCGGGGCGGCGCGTACGCCCATGGCTGGCCATCGTCGCGCAAGACCCACAGGCCGCTGCCAGCCAGTTCCAGCGCTGGCGCCGGCAGTGGCTGCCGGGCTTTGCCTTGGTCGGACGCGATGACGTGCTGGCCCACCGTCTGCAACACCTGCGCGCCAGTCGCCCCGAGGCCACGCTGCTGGACGCCTGGCTACATGCCGCGCGCTTCAACTACCAGCCCATGACCGACGAGGCGGGCCAGCCACCACCCGACGGCAAAGTGCTGTGGGAAGACCCGCTGCGTCCCAAGGGCAGCGGTTGGGTGGTGCCCATTTCTGTCGGCTATGCGGCGCTGGAGACTTCAGCCCACGCGGCAGGCCAAGTCCGCAACGCCCGTGATACAGCGCTGCCGCTGCGCTTTGTGGAGTCGGTCTATTCATTCGGCCAATGGATCAGCCCACATCGGCTGCATAGCCTGGAGCATTTGCTGTGGCGCCCTGAAACCGACGCAACGCTTGGCCTGTACCGCTGCCGCAGCGGCTACCCGGCACCGGTGGCGGATGAGGCAGTCACTCCGGAAAATTGGTTGTCCCTTGCGGATGACGATGACGATATCTACCACTACACCTGAATCCGTCTTTGCTTGCTGTTCGCTGGCTGATTGATTGAACCATTTATTCATTGAAAGACTACGACCATGAGCGACAAACTTACCACTGCCTCTGTATTGGCTTTCGAGCGCAAGCTCGACCCCTCAGATGCCGTGCTTTATGCGGGCCGCTGGGAAGACCGTGCCCAATCGCACAGTTGGCAGCCTCTCAGCGTCCAGACGAAATCCGTGCGCGGCACTATCAGCAACCGACTCAAAGCCAAGGATCAGGATCCAGCCAAGCTGGACGCAGCCATCGAAAATCCCAACTTGCAGACAGTCGATATCGCCGCATTGCCTGCGCAAGCGGATACCCTCAAAGTGCAGTTCACCCTTCGTGTGCTTGGCGGCACAGGTACGCCGTCGGCCTGTAACAGCGCTCCATATCGAGCCAAACTGCTGGCCACTGTGCAGGGCTATGTGCAGCAGCATGGCTTCGCCGAGCTTGCCCGCCGCTATGCCGCCAACTTGGCCAATGGCCGCTTTTTGTGGCGTAACCGCCTGGGCGCCGAAAGCGTGGCGGTGACGGTTGAGCAGATGCAGGGTGGCGGTTCTGTAAAAACGTGGGATTTTGATGCCCTATCCCTTGATACACGTACGCTGCTAGCTATCAATAACGAAGCAAAAGGCTTGGAGGAGCTAGGTCAGGTCATCGCTGGTGGATTGGCAGGATCGGGCCATGTGTTGCTGCGAGTCACTGCTTTTGTGCGCCAAGGAGCGGGCCAAGAAGTCTTCCCCTCGCAGGAGCTCATTCTTGACAAGGGGGCAGCCGGCAAGAGCAAGACGCTCTACCAGGTGGGCGGCGCCGCAGCCATCCATTCGCAAAAGATCGGCAATGCGCTACGCACCATCGACACCTGGTACGAGGGAGCCGAATCATTGGGGCCGATCGCCGTGGAGCCCTACGGTTCTGTCACGACCCAGGGCCGAGCCTACCGCCAGCCCAAGCAGAAAATGGACTTCTACACCTTGCTGGATAACTGGTTGCTCAAGGATCAGGCGCCACCCGTGGAACAGCAGCATTTCGTGATGGCTGTGCTCATTCGGGGGGGTGTGTTTGGTGATGCCAGTTGAGCAAGGACGCAGCAATGACTACGCACTACATTGACATCTGTCTGCTGCCAGACCCCGAGTTCAGTCAGGCACACCTGATGGGAGCTTTGGTGGCCAAGCTGCACCGCGCACTGGTACAGCGTGCCAGCGGCAGCATCGGGGTGAGCTTTCCGGAGCATGTGGATGCACCCCGGCAACAGCGCTCGTTGGGCAAGGTATTGCGTCTGCACGGTACAGCCTTGGCGCTGCAGGCCCTGATGGCACAGCCGTGGCTACAGGGCATGAGTGACCATGTGCGGCTGTCGCCTGCAGCAGATGCACCGCCGGATGCACCACACCGGCTGGTGGTACGCCGCCAGTTCAAGACCAGTGCCGAACGCTTGCGCCGCCGTCGCATGCAGCGCAAGGGTGAGACTGCCGCCCAGGCTGCTGCCGTCATCCCCGACAGCGCGCAGCGCAGACCAGATTTGCCATACGTCCAACTGCGAAGTGCCAGCACGGGTCATCCGTTCTGTCTGTTCCTGGAACACAAGCCATTGCTTGCCAGCCCTGTGACTGGAGAGTTCAATGCTTATGGATTGGGGCCTCTGGCGAGCATCCCCTGGTTCTGACCCTTTTTTTCTTGGTTGGAAAATTTCATTGTGAATCAATGACTTGCGTGTAGAGGGGAAAATTGGGCCGCAGGGACGAGTAAGTCCTTTTTTCTTTTAAAAACAAGAGCTTGCATCTGTTAAGTTCTCGTTTCCTGCCGCATAGGCAGCTCAGAAAACGCAAAGCGACGAACCGCCAGCGGGTATCTAGTTTCCTGCCGCATAGGCAGCTCAGAAAGCATCACGCTGGAAATCACCGGCGTGCGCGTGGTTTCCTGCCGCATAGGCAGCTCAGAAACGCTCGCTCAAGCGCCGGCGCGGGCTGGACGTGTTTCCTGCCGCATAGGCAGCTCAGAAAATGCACCTTCGTTAGCTCAACGACACAGGAGCGTTTCCTGCCGCATAGGCAGCTCAGAAAACACGGATCTGGCTATCCACGTCGCCGCGCCAGTTTCCTGCCGCATAGGCAGCTCAGAAACGACCTGTGCGAGTTCATCACCGCGTGGGGGGTGTTTCCTGCCGCATAGGCAGCTCAGAAAATCGTCACCCTCCGCCAGCAGCTGCCACACATG
>JAHAYB010000332.1 GCA_018384835.1 Comamonas sp. | reverse complement strand
CGTGAACATCTGGGCGCAGAGCCTATGCTGGTGCTGGAAACCGCCCTGCCCATCAAATTTGCCGCCACGATTGAAGAGGCGCTAGGCCGCCAGCCTGAGCGCCCCGCGCAGTTTGAAGGCATTGAAAACCTGCCCAAGCGCGTACAAATCATGCCTGCTGATACCCAGACGGTGAAAGACTATATCGCCAAGCATTGCGCTTAACTTGCTGGCAATGGCCTGTAAAAACGGCTAATTGTTATTATTCGTTGCTTTAATTGGCGCTTGCATGATGGTGTAAGCGCCAATTTTTTTAAGGAGCCTATTGCATGAATCCCCCCCGCCCCTCTTTGACTCCCTTGGACGAGGCACTGACCGCCATCCTCGCCCAAGCTAAGCCTTTGCCAGCACTAGAAACCCTGGACTTGCTGCAAGCCGATGGCCGCATCCTGCGCCAAGACTGCCGCTCTGCCCTGCAAGTGCCGCCTTTGGACAACTCCGCTATGGACGGCTATGCCCTGCGCAGCAGCGATGTGCCTGCGCCCGGTGTGCTGCTGCCCATCAGCCAGCGCATTGCGGCGGGGCAGGTAGGCCAGCCTTTGCAGCCAGGCACGGCGGCGCGTATTTTTACGGGTGCGCCACTGCCAGCAGGGGCGGATGCCATCGTCATGCAAGAGCAGTGTGAACTGCTAGAGGCAGAGGGCGGCCAGCAAGTGCGCATCCTGCACCAGCCCCAGGCGGGGGACTGGGTGCGCCGCGCCGGGCAGGATATTGCGCTGGACGCTATCGCCCTGGCCGCCGGGCAGCGCCTGCACCCTGCCGCCCTGGGGCTGGCGGCCAGCATGGGCATTGCCCAGTTGCAGGTAGCGCGTCGCCCCAAGGTGGTGCTGTTCTCTACAGGGGACGAGCTGGTACAGCCCGGCAGCCTCGCGCCTCAAGCGCTGCCCAGCGGCAAGATTTTCAATAGCAACCGCTATCTGCTGACCAGCCTACTGCAACGCTGGGGCTGTGAGGTGGAAGATGGCGGCATCCTGCCCGATGACCGCGCTGCCACTACCCAGGCTTTACAAGCCGCCGCCCAACGTGCTGACCTAGTGGTGAGCAATGCCGGGGTTTCTGTGGGGGATGAAGACCATGTCAAACCCGCTGTAGAGGCGTTAGGGGCGCTGACCCTGTGGAGCATCTCTATGAAGCCGGGCAAGCCCTTTGCTTATGGCCACTTGCGCCGCAGTGGTGGTGGGCAAGCCCATTTTGTTGGCCTGCCGGGCAACCCGGTATCCGGGGTGGTCACGGCCATGCTGCTACTGCGTCCCTTTGTGCTGCGCCTGCAAGGGGCGCGGGATGTGGCTCCGCGCTTTATGCCTGCCGTGGCGGATTTTGCTGTGCCCAAGCCCGATAGCCGCCGCGAATTTCTGCGCGTGCGCCGCAATGCCGAGGGGCGGTTAGAGCTGTTCCCCAACCAAAACTCGGGCGTGCTGACCTCTGCCGTTTGGGGGGATGGTCTGGTTGATAAGCCTGCTGGCAGCACCATTGTCGTGGGCGATAGCGTGTCCTACATCCCATTTGCCGATTTTTTCTGATTGGTACTGATGCCAAGGAGCCATGCCATGAGCAGCAACCACAAGCCCAACGCTAAACCCACCACCAAGCAAGTCACCGTGCGCTACTTTGCCTCCATCCGCGAGGCCATGGGCACAGGTAGCGAAACTTTGGATACCCAGGCCAGCACCGTAGGCGCGTTGCGCCAAAGCCTGATGCAGCGCAGCCCCCAGGCCGCCGCTGCCCTGGCCTCGGAGCAGCCCGTGCGCATGGCACTCAACCAAACCATGTGCGCCGCCGATGCGCCCTTGCAGGCGGGGGATGAGGTGGCGTTTTTTCCGCCAGTGACGGGGGGGTAGGGAAGCCGCTACCGCGCCGTTGCTGCCAGTATCTCCTGCTCAAACCCCGAGCGGCGCAGCAAAGAGGCCACTTGCTCTTGCGGTTGCAGCAGGCGCAGGTGGCAGCCTTTGCGGTGAGCGGCTTTGCGCAGGTTTTCCAGCGCATCTACGCCGGTGGTATCCAGGGCGAACAAATCCTGCATATCCAGGGTAATGCTGCTACCCGCTGATGCAGTCGCAATAGCCGGGGTGATGCAATCGAGCCTATCGACCGCGCCAAAGAACAAAGCGCCATGCAGTTGCCAGTACAGGGGGCGCTCAGGGTCGGGGTTGACCTTGAACAGCGTGGCCATGCGCCGCACAAACAGCACACAGGCGAGCACCAGCCCCACCTCTACGGCCACCATCAAGTCAAACACCACGGTTAAGAAGAAGGTTCCCAACAGCAGCAAGCGGTAATGGTTGCTGAAGTGGCGCAGGCGGGCAAACTCGCGCCATTCGCCCATATTCCAGGCGATAAACAGCAGCACCCCAGCCAGCACCGCCAGCGGCACATGCAAGGCCAGTGGCGCGGCCAGCAGCACAATACCGGCCAGCAACACCGCGTGTACCACGCCAGAAATGGGCGAAGTGGCCCCCGAGCGCAGATTGGTCATGGTGCGGGCAATCGTGCCGGTAACGGGCATTCCCCCAAAAAACGGCACAACGATATTGGCCACGCCTTGCGCCATCAGCTCCTGGTTGGGGTTGTGGGAGCGGTGCTCGGGGTGGGTAGCCAGTTGGTCAGCCACGCGGGCGCACAGCAGCGACTCAATTGCGCCCAGGGCAGCACTCGTCAGCGTGGGCATGAGCAGCTCGCGCAGGCTTTGCCAGCTCAGGGCGGGCAGCACCAAGCTGGGCAGCTCTTGCGGAATACCGCCAAAGCGGCTGCCAATGGTTTCTACCGGCAACTTGAGGAAATACGCCAGCGTCGTAAACAGCACCAAAGCCACCACCGGCGCAGGCAGACGGGCAAAAGTGCGCACCGTGACCCCGTCCAGGCGCAGCATGGGCGATTTGTGATGCAGCAAATACGGCCAGACAAACAGCAGCAACATACAAGCCAGCGCCAAGGCCAGAGCGTAGCCATTGGTCTGATGGGCGTATTGGGCAATGGTTTGCACCTGACCTACAAAATCGCCGGGCATTTTTTCGATAGGCAGCCCCAGCGCATCCTTGAGTTGGGACAAGGCAATCAATACCGCAATACCATTGGTAAAGCCAATGACGATGCTAATGGGCACAAAGCGCACCAGATTGCCCAGGCGAAACGCCCCCATCAGCATCAGCAGCACCCCGGCGCAGATGGTCGCCACCAACAGCCCGCCCACGCCGTGGCGCTGCACAATGCCATACACAATCACGATGAAGGCACCGGCTGGCCCGGCAATCTGCACGTTAGAGCCACCCAGCAGCGCCACCAGCAGACCGCCGATAATGGCTGTCCACAAACCCGCTTGCGGTGCCAAGCCACTGGCAATGGCAAAAGCCATGGCCAGCGGCAAAGCCACCACGCCAACGGTTGCGCCTGCGCCTAAGTCACCAATGAAGCGCTGGCGCGAGTAGCTACGAAAAACATCCAAAATCCGGGGGGAGAACAGCATAGTGCAACACAAAAAAGTAAGCTAAAAGACTTTTGAAAGACGGCTCTCAACGCCCAAGCGTTATTGCTGCATCGCAGCAACCAACCCGCTAGGCACTATCTCTGAGAGCGCACATACATCCTTAAAAAACTACGTCATATATATAGCAGGACAACTACGAGGGGACAAATTATGCGCCGCATCACACCTACCACCAACACCAGCCCAGGCACTAACCCACCGGCCAGCGCTGCACCGGCCAGCCCTGGCCAGCGCCCCCCCAAGCCCCTGAGTGCGGTGCAACAAACCCTGGTGATTCCCTTGGTAGCGCGTGCCCTGGGCGCACAAATTTACCCCAGCCACGACTGCGGCGACCTTTGGGCCAAGCACCTACTAGAGCGCCTAGAGCGCCTGGGCATACCAGGCCAGCAATACCTGGCCGATCGCCCCACCGTGCTCAACGTGTTGTGGCGCACGGGGTTGATACGGCGCATCCTGCAAGATTTTTTTGCCCAACACCCTAACGCTTGGGGGCTAAACCTGGGCTGCGGCCTATCGCACTACTTCCAGTGGATAGACAACGGTAGCAACACCTGGATTGATGGCGACTTGCCCGAAGTCATGGCGCTGCGCAAAACCCTCATAGATGCCCGACCACCGCGCCTGCGCCACGTCAGCGTGAACCTGCAAAACCCCGACTGGTGGCAACGCCTGCGCTTGCCCAAGCGCTCTTTAACCCAGCCGCTACTGCTGCTGTGCGAGGGCGTGTTGATGTACCTGCCGCCCGATGAGGTGCGCCAAGCCATTGGGCAGTTTGCGCAATACGCGCCCCCTGGCTCGCGCCTGGTGCTCGATACCATGGCACGCTGCGCCATTGGACAAGCGCAATGGCACGCCAGCGTGGGTCAGACCGAGGCGCAATTTCACTGGGGCATTAGCCAGATGCAAGAACTCACCGCCTGCCACCCGCGCCTGCAACTGCGACACACCCACAGCGTAGCCCCCAGCCACGGCTGGATGGGCGTGGCCATGGAAGCCTTCTGGAACCCCTGGGGGCAAGCCGCCCCCCTCTACGGCTTGGCAGAGCTGGAAGTGGGGGCTTGGGAGTAACCGCTAGTTGCCCCGCCATTACCGCCGCCCAGCACCTTCCACAGCGCCACGCGGTTTTGCTGCTCTGACAGGCGCAGGCTGATGAGCGTTTGCTGGGCGGCGTACAGGCTGCGCTGGGCATCGAGCACGCTGAGGTAATCATCCGCGCCAGCGTCAAAACGCGCTTGGGATAGCTCCAAGGTTTTGCTGCTGGTGGTGACTACGCCGTTTTGTGCGCCCAGGCGCTGACCCCACTGGGCGCGGTCAGCCAGCACATCGGCCACTTCGCGGAAGGCGGTTATCAGGGTTTTTTCATACTGCGCCAGGGCAATACGTTGATTGGCCTCAGCCACCTCTACATCAGCTTGCAAGCGTCCGCCAGAAAAAATCGGCAGGCGCAGTTGTGGGGCAAAACTCCAGCTACGGCTATCGGCGCTGAATAGGCTGTCCAACTCGCTGCTGCTCCAGCCTAAATTAGAAGTCAGGCTGATGGTCGGGAACAGCGCCGCCCGCGCCGCCCCAATCTGGGCGTTTTGCGCAACAAGCTGATGCTCTGCCGCCTGCACATCTGGGCGCTGGAGCAGCACGCTAGAGGGCAGCGGCTCAGGCACGGCCTGTAAAGCGGGGGTGCCAGTTTGCTGCAATAGCTGGGGCGGTGGCAATAGCTCTGTGGGCAGCGCCGCCCCCAGCAGCAGTTGCAAGGCGTTACGGCTGCGCTCCACCTGGGCGGTGTATTGCGCCACATCGCCACGGGCGGCTTCCACCGTGCCCAGATTTTGCGCCAGCGCCAAGCCAGCGCTTGCGCCCAGCTCAAACATGCGGCGCATCAAGGCGTAGGACTGTTCACGCGCCTCCAGCGTTTGCTCGGCCAAGCTGAGGCGCTCTTGGTCGGCGGCCAGTGTCAGCCAAGCATTCGCCACTTCGGCAATCAGGCTGATGCGAATGCTGCGCTGATTGGCCTCGGTCTGCAAAAACTGCTGCCAGGCGGCTTCTTTGAGGTTGCGCACCCGCCCCCACAAATCCAGCTCATAACTGGCTAGGCCGATTTGGGCGCTGTACTGCTCGCCCACGCCCGCTGCACCGCTGCGGCTGCGCCGGGCTTCGGTTTGGGCGCTGATGCTGGGCAGTTCGTCAGCGCGGGCAATGCCGTATTGCGCGCGGGCTTTTTCGACGTTTTCCAGCGCCACACGCAGGTCGCGGTTGTTGGTCAAGGCCAAGGCCACAGTTTGGCGCAGTTGCGGGTGTGCCAGCCAATTCCAGTCGAGTTCGGGCAGGGTGGGGAGGGCGGTGGCGGCGCTCTCTGGGCTGCCCTCGGCGCTGCTGATGGCGCTGCTGCTGATGCTGCTGATAGTGCTGGGCAAAGGGCTGTCCGGGCGCTGATAGCTGGGGGCGAGGTTGCAGGCGCTCAGGCTAGCGCAGAGCAGCAGCAAGCTAGGGGGCATCTTTATCATGCTTTGGCCTCCTGTTTGAAGGGTTCCGAGGATTCCAAGGGCTGGGGGGTATCGTCCAGGCGCGAGCGGCTACCAAACCAACGGCGCACCAACAAGAAAAACACCGGAACCATAAACAGCCCCAACACCGTCGCGGCCAACATGCCGCCCAGTACCGCCGTACCAATGGCATTGCGCCCACCCGCCCCCGCGCCGGTGCCAACGGCCAGAGGCAGCACCCCAAAACCAAAAGCCAGCGAGGTCATGATGATGGGGCGCAGGCGCAAACGCACGGCGGCAATGGTGGCATCCAGCAGCTTGTGCCCCTGCTCTTGCAGTTGCACGGCAAATTCCACAATCAAGATGGCATTCTTGGCCGCCAGCCCCATGGTGGTGAGCAAGCCCACTTGAAAATACACGTCATTGCTCAAGCCGCGTGTGTAGGTCGCCAGCAGCGCCCCCAGCACTCCCAAGGGCACGGCCAGCATGACCGAGAGCGGCACCGTCCAGCTTTCATACAGCGCCGCCAAGCACAAAAACACAAACAAGATGGAGACGGCGTAGAGCATGGGCGCTTGCGCCCCGGATTGGCGCTCTTGCAGGGACGCGCCTGTCCACTCGTA
>JAHAYB010000298.1 GCA_018384835.1 Comamonas sp. | reverse complement strand
AAGGTGGCCACTTTTTGCGCATATTTATTCACCAATTCAACAATTGATGTATTATTAATTAATGCAAGAAGCAAACGTCATCCGCTCACTCTGCGCTCTGGCCCATGAGGCACGATTGCGCGTATTTCGCGCCCTTGTTGTGGCCGGACCTGAAGGCCTGACACCTAGTGCATTAGCTGAGCAGCTCGAAATCGCGCCGAATGCACTGTCCTTTCATTTGAAAGAGCTCTTTCATGCCCACCTGATCAGCCAGGAGCGGCAGGGCCGAAACGTGCTCTATCGCGCGGCCTTCCCCGTGATGGACGATCTTTTGGCATATCTCACCGAGAACTGCTGTCAGGGCGTGGTTTGTACCGATGACGCCGTTGCGTCATGCCAGTGCTAACCGTCGCTGTAATTTTTTTCCATCCCTAAGTCCAGCTGCTAAACCATGTCTGACAACAAAGCTCCCCTGAACGTCCTGTTCCTGTGCACTCACAACTCGGCACGCAGCATCTTGGCCGAGGCCTTGCTCAACGATATGGGCCAAGGCCGTTTTAAAGCCTATTCGGCGGGCAGCAGCCCTCGGGAGAATCAGCAACCCAATCCGCTGGGGCTGCAAGTGCTGCAAAAGGCTGGTGTCTCCGTAGATGGTTTGCGCAGCAAGACCTGGGACGAATTTGCTGTGCCTGGTGCGCCGCAAATGGATCTGATCATCACCGTGTGCGACAACGCCGCTGGTGAAGTGTGTCCGTTTTGGCCTGGTCATCCTGCTACAGCACATTGGGGCTACCCTGACCCCTCGGAAGGCGAGGCCTCTGACGAAGCAAAGTTGGAAGCCTTCCGGCAGACGATGCACATGATTCGTCGTCGCCTTGAGCTATTGGTGAATCTCCCGGCGCAAAAGCTGGAGCAGGCAGTGTTGCAGTCCACTGCGCGTCAACTCTCTTCGCACTAAATCCCGTTACTGCAATTGCGATCCAGATCCAGAGTCTAGATTGCAGTACCAGGTTTCACTGACGCCCACACGCGGTGGGCGGCACTGATGCCGACTTATAGCTTTTCTAGGACCTATGGCCAACGCCAAGGGTGGCTCATGGTTCCCGCACGCATCGTGCAAGCCGGGTCACCATTTCTTTTCGGGCTGGCTGTCGCAAACTGGGGCGGCCAAGCTCTGTGGATGTCTTCTCTGCTGGCGATCAGTGCATTTGCGGCTCTGTGGTCCATGCGTGTAAGTTCACAGCAATAAAGGCAAACGGAGGCCAATAATGTCGTTTCACGATGTGATCATCGTTGGGGCAGGTCAAGCAGGCCTATCGGTGGCGTACTTCCTGCGTCGCACCAATCTGTCGGTGCTGCTGCTGGATGCCGAGGAAGCCGGAGGCGGGGCCTGGCAGCATGGATGGGACTCGCTGAGGCTTTTTTCTCCCGCCTCGTGGAGTTCCATCGCGGGATGGCCGATGCCTGCGTCGGGTGAGCAGTATCCAAGTCGTGACCATGTGGTCGACTATCTTCGCAAGTACGTGGCACGCTATGAACTCGAGATCGAGAGGCCGGTTCGCGTCACAGGCATTGAATCCACTGAGCAAGGCTTCCTGGTCAATGCCGGAGCGAGGAGCTGGCATTCGCGCGTCGTTGTATTCGCCACGGGAACATGGCGAAATCCATTTATTCCCAACGTAAACGGTTTGACGTCCTTCAAGGGACAACAGTTGCACTCAGCTCAGTACGTGTCACCTGAGCCCTTCAAAGGTAAGAGGGTGATGGTGGTCGGCGGAGGAAACTCCGGCGCACAGATCCTGGCAGAGGTCTCGCTTGTTGCTCAGTCCACGACCTGGGTCACGCTGGAGCCTCCAGCCTTTTTACCGGACGAGGTCGATGGGCGAGTACTCTTCGAGAGGGCCACTGCACGCTGGCAGGCCCTGCAGGAGGGTAAAGATCCAGAGAACCTGCCAGGTGGCTTTGGCGATATCGTGATGGTTCCCCCGGTCCTCGACGCACGGCAGCGCGGTGTATTGCATTCTGTCGGCCCGTTTGAGCATCTCACAGCGGACGGTGCTCAATGGAGCGGCGAGAGTACCAATCCCTTCGACGCGATCATCTGGTGTACCGGCTTTAGGCCAGCGTTACAGCCTCTGG
>JAHAYB010000297.1 GCA_018384835.1 Comamonas sp. | reverse complement strand
GCGCGAAATGAGCAAGATGGCTCAGGCTTGCACCAGTTTGCGATAGTAATTGGGCAGGGCGAACAAAGCACCGTGAATTTCTGCGTTGTAGTACTGCAAATCGTCCACGCCGCGCTCGGCCAGGCGCTGGGCGACCACTTCAGCGTTGATGCTGGCAGGCTGCAAGCTGTCTGAGCAAATGGCCATGCCCCAGTAAGCACCGTATAGGGGCACATACACGCCAAAGCAGCTCACATGGGCAAAAGTTTGGCGCAAGGTGGCGGTGAGTTTACGCACCTGCTCGGCATTAAAAATGGGGCTGCCAATGTGCAACACCACTGCACCACCGGGGTTGAGCACGCGCTGCATACGGCGCAGTGCGGGCGCTTCGTACAGCGAGCCAGCGGGGGTGTCGGGGTCGGTCAAGTCCATCACCAGCAGGTCGAAGCGGTCTTCGGTGGCATCGATATAGGCCATGCCGTCGCCAATCTTCACTTCTAATCGTGGGTCGTCCCACACGTTGTTATGCACGGCCTGCAACTGTTCTTTGCTGGTGTTGATAACGACCTCATCCAACTCGGCCAGCACCAGGCGCTGCATGGTGTTGTGCTTGAGCAGCTCTTCGGCCATGCCGCCATCGCCACCGCCAATTACCAAAGCCTGCTGGGGCTGGGGGTGGGCAATGGCGGCGGGGTGTGCCATGCACTCGTGGTAGAAAAACTCTTCACGCTCGCTGGTCATGAAGTAGTTGTCTAGGCGCATGACACGGCCAAAGCTGGGCGTGTCCATCATCTCTAGGGTTTGGTAGGGGGTTTGGATGCGCTGCACATTGCCAGCGCGGTAGCCAAAGGCGGCGTTGGCGTTCAAATGCTCCATCACCCAGGGGTATTGGCCAATGTTGTTGGTGGAAATATCTCCACGCCATAGTTGCTGGCGCACGGCATCTTGGGGGGCGTAGGCGGCTATCACCCCATCCATCAGCGCTTGCGCCTTGGCGGAGTTGTCGTCCGAGAAGTTGCACACATACACGTCAATGGTGACGTTACCGGTTTCCGGCCAAGTGTGAATCGCCAGATGCGACTCAGCCAGCAACACCGCCCCGGTAACACCGCCGGGCTGGCCTTGCCATTCAGGGAATTTCACCCACTTGTCTTCCACCAAGGTTAGACCTGACGCATGGGTTTGCTCTCGGCACACCTGGGCAATGGTGTCGGCACAAATCATCAGTGCCTGGTCACAAGTGCATTGGTACAAGTCGGCGGTCAAGTGCAAGCCTTGCATGTCGGGGCTACCTCCTAAGGTCGAAATCGAGAAACGGAAATAGGTCCAGGCCAAGCTGCTTGGCCTTATGCGCAAAGCATGGAAGACCTCCACAAGTGCGAAACACCCATGCAAATGCAGGCAAGCGTCAAGGCCAAAACCAAGCAAAACTGGCTATTTTATGTCAAAAACCCCGAAAATTAGGGGTAATTACCACTTCGCTCTTGGTTAACCCCGACCTTTTGAGCCACGTTCAGGTCTGGCCTTAGACCTTAAAATGGCCTGGTTTTCCCCGCTAGCTAGTGAGCACAAACATCCCGCCCCTTCCTGCCCCTAGCCTTTCATGTGCTAGATAGGGCTAGTTAGCTTGTAAGGCGCTAGGCCGAAAATTAACAGGCTCCAGCCCCCATCTCATCCATGCTGTCCATGCCTTTGCAGGGCAGCCCTAAACGGCAGGGGCAGGTAGGGCGAGCAAGGTGGGCAGGGAAGGGCAGGGTAGGGAAGCGATGCAATGCGTATTACAAAAAAGCGGGCAGGCTTTCATTTCAAAGGATTAGGGAGTTAGGGAATTAGGGAGTTAGGCAATGCAGTTAAGCACACTAAAAGTAGGAGCCCGTTTGTGGCTAGGGTTTGTTTTATTGCTGGTCATCATGGCCATTGTGGCGGTGGTGGGTGTCTGGCGCTTGCAAGACATGGCGCAAGTGACCAACGCCATGACCACCACCGATGCCGAGCGCCTACGCGCCACCATGCAATGGCGCGAGGCGGTCAATCAAAACTGGATTCGCACCCGCGCCATCTTGCTCAGTAACGACTCCAGCTTGCTTGACAACTGGAAGAGCGAGGTAGATACCACCTCCGGGCACATTAGCCAATCGCAGAACAAGGTGCAATCGCTGCTGCGCACGGCAGAAGGCAAGCGCATGTTTGAAGTTATAGGGCAGCGCCGCGAGGCTTATCGCACGCAACGCGCCGACCTGATGAAGCGCAAAGCCAACCTAGAAGACGTGTGGCGCGAGGTGGACAACCAACTGCGCCCCCTGGCCGATGCCTACAGCCAATCGCTGGCAGATTTTGAAAAATACCAATACGGCGTTTACGACCAAACCAGGGTTCAAGCACTGGACAACGCCCGCATGGGGCAGATTATTTTGCTCGCTGGCTTGGCAGCGGCCTTGGCACTGGGCGTTTTTGCAGCATGGGCGATTGGCCGCTCCATCACCTTGCCCTTGCGCCAGGCGGTGGACTATGCCGATGCCATGGCGCAAGGCGATTTAACGCAAACCATCAACACCGCTGGTAAGGATGAAACCGCCGCCCTCTTAACCGCTCTGCACAATATGCAGGCCAAGCTGCAAAGCACCGTAGGCAACGTGCGCCAAAATGCCGAAAGCGTCGCTAGCGCCAGCACAGAAATCGCCCACGGCAACAACGACCTGTCTGCCCGCACCGAGCAGCAGGCCAGCGCCCTACAGCAAACCGCAGCGTCTATGGAGCAACTAGGCTCCACTGTGCGCCAAAACGCCGACAACGCCGCCCAAGCCAACCAATTGGCTATGAGCGCCAGCACCTTGGCCACACAAAGTGGCGGGGTGGTGGAGGAAATGGTCACCACCATGCGCGACATTCAGGGCAGCAGCAGCCGCATTGCCGACATCATCAGCGTGATTGACGGCATCGCCTTCCAGACCAACATCCTGGCGCTGAACGCCGCTGTGGAAGCCGCCCGCGCTGGCGAGCAAGGCCGAGGCTTTGCCGTCGTCGCCAGCGAAGTACGCGCCCTGGCTGGGCGCAGCGCCGATGCCGCCAAGGAAATCACTACCCTGATTCAAGACAGCGTGCAGCGCGTAGAGCAAGGCACCCAACTGGCCGACCGCACCGGCAGCTCCATGACCGAGATGCTGCAAGCCATCCGCCGCGTGACTGACATCATGGGCGAAATCAGCGCCGCCAGCCGCGAGCAAAGCGCCGGGGTTAGCCAAGTAGGCGAAGCCATCACCCAAATGGACCAAGCCACCCAGCAAAACGCCGCTTTGGTGGAAGAAAGCGCCGCTGCTGCCGACAACCTGCGCCACCAAGCCGCCGAGCTGGTGCAGGCCATGTCCGTCTTTCGCACAGCGCAAGGCCATGGCAGCGCTGCCCCCATGCACACCCGTAGCCCTGCGCCCGCTGCGGCTGCACAGGCAAGCACCCCAGCACCCCATAGCCGCCCCGTTGCTAGCAGCAAACCAAGCGCAACCGCTGGCACAACTGGCACAGTTGGCACATTCAGCAAGCCCCGCCCAACAACGGGTATGGCCGCAGCGCCTAGAACTGCCCAGCCAGCCGCCTTGCCCAGCCCAGCGCCTGCCCTCAAGCGCCCCGCGCCTAGCGCCAGCGCCTCCAGCAGCCACAATGACGACGATTGGGAGACCTTCTAAATGCAGGCGCTGCTGCAACGTGTCACGCAGGCCAAAGTCGTCATCGACGGCCAAACCTGCGGCCAGATTGACCAGGGCCTGCTGGCCTTGGTCTGCGCCGAGCAAGGCGACAGCCAGCGCGAAGCCGACAAGCTGCTGGCCAAAATCCTCAAGCTGCGCATCTTCGCCGACGAGGCAGGCAAGATGAACCGCAGCCTGCAAGACATCGGCGGCGGCCTGCTGCTGGTCAGCCAGTTCACCCTGGCCGCCGATTGCAGCGGCGGCAACCGCCCCAGCTTTGGTCAGGCCGCCAGCCCGCAAGAAGGCCAGCGCCTTTACGACTACCTGGTTGCCCAAGCGCGTAGCAGCCACCCCAAGGTAGCCACTGGGGAATTTGCCGCCAATATGCAGGTGCATCTGGTCAACGATGGGCCAGTCACCATCCCGCTGCGCATTCCTCCCGGCACTCGCTCTGTAGCAGAGCAGCGCTGACAATTTCTGCCTCCCAGCGTACAATTAGCGGTTTTACTTTCCTCGTCCGAGGAGCGTTGCAGCGCCAGCTCTAGCCTGGCGTGAGGCTCGGAGAGGCGGCTGCGGCGCAATGCCCTGCCTTCTGGCAACGACGCTCACCCACGTCCCTGGCGTTGCGGTGTTGCCCTGTCTGAAATACTTGCACACCCTCGCGCACGACGTGGTTTTTTCCAACGCTAACGCCTTTCCTTTCTTGGAGAAAAACCATGAGCAAGCAAACTGACCGCGCTATTGCCGACATCACCCTGGCCGACTGGGGCCGCAAAGAAATCAAAATCGCCGAAACCGAAATGCCCGGCCTGATGGCAGTGCGCGAGGAGTTCGCCGCGCAACAGCCCCTCAAAGGCGCACGCATTACCGGCAGCCTGCACATGACGATTCAAACTGCGGTGCTGATTGAAACCCTCACCGCCCTGGGCGCAGAAGTGCGCTGGGCCTCGTGCAACATCTTCTCCACCCAAGACCACGCCGCCGCCGCCATTGCCGCCACCGGTGTGCCGGTGTTTGCCATCAAGGGCGAATCGCTCAAAGACTACTGGGACTACACCCACCGCATTTTTGAGTTCGGTGCCCAGGGCGAACAGGCCGAAGGCCCGAACATGATTCTGGACGACGGCGGCGATGCCACCATGCTGATGCACCTGGGCATGCGTGCCGAGCAAGACCAGTCCGTGCTCACCAACCCCGGCAGCGAAGAAGAAAAAATCCTGTTTGCCGCCATCCGCGCCAAGCTGGCCGAAGATGCCACCTGGTACAGCCGCAAGAGCGCCGCCATCATGGGCGTGACCGAAGAAACCACCACCGGTGTGATGCGCCTCAAGGAAATGTCGGCCAAGGGGCAGCTCAAGTTCCGCGCCATCAACGTCAACGACTCGGTGACCAAATCCAAGTTTGACAACCTCTACGGCTGCCGCGAGTCGCTGGTGGATGGCATCAAGCGCGCCACCGACGTGATGATTGCCGGCAAAGTGGCCTGCGTGGCCGGTTATGGCGATGTCGGCAAGGGCAGCGCCCAAGCGCTGCGCGCCCTCTCCGCCCAGGTCTGGGTGACGGAAATCGACCCCATCAACGCCCTGCAAGCCGCCATGGAAGGCTACCGCGTGGTGACCATGGAATACGCCGCCGACAAATGCGACATTTTCGTGACCACCACCGGCAACCGCGACGTGATTACCTTCGAGCACATGGCCGCCATGAAGGACGAGGCTATCGTCTGCAACATCGGCCACTTTGACAATGAAATCGAAGTCGCCAAACTGGAAGAGCGCTGCCAGTGGGAAGAAATCAAGCCCCAGGTGGACCACGTCATCTTCCCCGACGGCAAAAAAATCATCCTTCTGGCTAAAGGCCGCTTGGTGAACCTGGGCTGCGCTACCGGCCACCCCAGCTTTGTGATGAGCAACTCCTTTGCCAACCAGACGCTGGCGCAAATCGAGCTATTCACCCGCCCCGAGGCTTACGAGGTCGGTCAGGTCTATGTGCTGCCCAAAATCCTGGATGAGAAAGTCGCCCGCCTGCACCTGAAGAAAGTCGGCGCACAGCTCACCGAACTGAGCGACGCGCAGGCCGCCTACATCGGCGTGGATAAGACTGGCCCCTACAAGCCTGATACCTACCGCTACTAATTTTTCCGTTTAAGCAAACTCCTAAAGCGACTACCTATGCGTGCAGATGTTTTTTTGGTGGATTACGGCCACGCCAGCACCCGTTCCCAGGCGCAGCGCCTGATTGCCTCGGGCGTGCAATGGCGGCTCTCGCCCGCCCTGCCTTGGAAGAAGGTGCTCAAAAACGGCGACGACATCCCCGCTGGCGCAGAGCTGCAATTGCTCGATGCCGCCGAGGCCAAATACATCTCACGCGGTGGTTTGAAGCTAGAAGGCGCTCTGGCCGCCACTGGCCTGAGCGTGGCCGGATTGCGCTGCCTGGATGTGGGGCAGAGCACCGGCGGCTTTACCGACTGCCTGCTGCAAGCGGGCGCAGCCCAGGTCATTGGCGTGGATGTGGGGCAAGGCCAGTTGCATGACAAACTGCGCAGCGATAGCCGCGTGGTCTGCGTGGAAGGCTTAAACGCCCGCAGCATGACGGCAGAAGCGCTAGAGGCGGCCTGCGAAGCCGCCCTGTCCGAACTCGTTCAAGAGGAAGAAGACAACCACACCCAGCCCCAAGCCCCCTACGCCTGGATGCGCAACGGCGGCGAAATCAGCGACGATTACGACGACAGCGACGATGCCAAAGACACCGACATCGAAGCCTTCAAAGCCGAACGCGCCGCCAAGGCCAAAGCGCTTGAAGAGGGTACTGCCCCCGCCGTACTGCGCCGCAAACCCGAATTGGCTGATGTAGATACCACCCCCGCTTTTGACTTTGTAACGGGCGATGTTTCCTTTATCTCCCTCACCCTGGTGCTGCCTGCGGTGGTGCGCCTGCTGCGCCCCCACGGGCATTTGCTCATGCTGGTCAAACCCCAGTTTGAGCTGCAACCCGGCCAAGTCGGCAAAGGCGGCATCGTGCGCGACCCAGCGCTGTATGCCGAGGTAGAACAGCGCATCCGCACCTGCCTGGCCGAGCTGGGCTTGGAAGTGAAAGCCTGGCTGGATTCACCCATTGCAGGCGGCGACGGCAATCACGAATTTTTTATCCACGCCCAGCAAGGGGCGCAGATTTTGCATCTGGATAGCCCCCTGCCCGAGGCGGCCAGCGCCACCACCAATAAGCCCGCCCGCGTCTCACGCACCGTGCTGCGCGAACAAAAACGCGCCCACATCATCGACGAGAGCGAGGACGAAGGCTACAACCTGCCCGGCCCCGCCCGCCCCAAGCGCAAGCAGCGCCTAGCTTGATGGCCGCCTCACCCCCCTGCCCCATGATTGCCAAGGAGCTTCTATCATGAGCCAAAGCGCTTTGCCCATCAGCTTTGAGTTTTTCCCCACTAAAACCCCCGAAGGCGCAGCCAAGCATGTGCAGGTGCGCCAGGCGCTGTATGCCAAGCGGCCAGAGTTTTGCTCCGTCACCTACGGCGCAGGCGGCTCTACCCAAGCGGGCACGTTTGACATGGTGGCCGCTATCCAAGCCGAGGGCGTGGCCGCTGCTGCCCACTTCTCCTGCATAGGCGCAAGCCGCCACAGCGTGCGCAGCGAGCTACAGCAACTCAAAGACATGGGCGTGCGCCGCCTGGTCGCCCTGCGCGGGGACTTACCCAGCGGCTACGGCATGGGCGGTGAATTTCAATACGCCAGCGACTTGGTCGCCTTTATCCGCGCCGAGTTTGGGGATTTTTTCCATATCGAAGTCGCCGCCTACCCCGAAATCCACCCCCAAGCCCGCAGCCCCGAGGCCGACCTGCAAGCCTTTGCCACCAAGGTCAAAGCCGGGGCGAATGCCGCCATCACCCAATACTTCTACAACGCGGATGCTTACGCCCGCTTTGTGGATGATGTGCAGCGCCTGGGCGTGAATATCCCCATCGTGCCGGGCATCATGCCGATTACCAACTCCGCCCAGCTCTTGCGCTTCTCTGATGCCACGGGCGCAGAAATCCCCCGCTGGATTCGCCTGCGCCTGCAAGGCTTTGGCGACGACAGCGCCAGCATTCGCGCCTTTGGGCTGGATGTCGTCAGCCGCCTGTGCGAGCAACTGCGCAGCCTGGGCGCACCCAGCTTGCACATCTACACCATGAACCAAAGCGCGGCCACCCTGGCACTGTGCGAGCGCCTGGGGCTGTAAGGCTGTAAGCATGGCAATGGTTACCATCTCCGTCCCTACCCCCCACCCCCGACCTGCACCGCATCAACGCCTGCTGCTACTTGCCAGCGCCGCTGTAGTGAGCGCCTTGCTGGCAGCTTGTTCCACCTCTACCGGGCTGCATACCGAGCGTAGTAGCGGCCTGGGGGTCAAGCCCGCTAACAACCGCAGCCTTACCGAGCAGTTAGAGCGCTTGGCTCCCACCCCAGGGCTGCGCCTGCCTGACCCACTGCAAGCCGTCCAAGATGCCTTAGATGAGGAAGCACGCACCGCCCGCCCCAGCGACCAGCAGGGCATCGCCTCTTGGTATGGCGGCAAATTCCACGGCAGACGCACCGCCAGCGGCGAGCGCTTTGACCGCAACGACCTGACCGCCGCCCACCGCAGCTACCCCTTTGGCACCAAGCTATGCGTCATGAGTCCGCGCAATGGCAGCACCGTGGTGGTGCGCGTGAACGACCGTGGCCCCTTTGCCAAGCAGCGCATCATCGACCTGAGCGAAGCCGCTGCCGAGGCGCTGGGTATGCGCCAAGCCGGCACCCGCACTGTGGAAGTCTGGAAGCTGGAAGAAGACGAGGACAACTGCCCTGTTAACGTAGCCGCTGAATAGCTGTTAGCTGCTGCTCAATGTCAATGCCGCTCAGGCGGCAGTTGGGCTATTCGGGCAATAAAAAACCCGCACTCTCATGAAGAATGCGGGCTTTTGGAGTTTCACGACTCTGCATGAAACAATGTAATGGCGCGGCTGGCAGGAATCGAACCCACGACCCCTTGGTTCGTAGCCAAGTACTCTATCCAGCTGAGCTACAGCCGCGAAGCTGCTTATTCTACAGCCAAAAACCACGCCCAGAACCATGTGCTGGCTAAAAAGCCATAATTTTTTGAAGGAATGCGCTAATGCCCCCGTTTATGCCCCTGTTTATGCCTCCATTGACTACTACGACTGTTACAGCGGTTACGGCTAGCACTGCCGCCATTGCCAGCACCGCCCCCCCTCTAGCAGCCCCCCTATCACCACCTGCTGCAACCGTGCGTCCGCCTGCCTTGTTGGGGCGCTGGGCAGGGGTGTTAATGGCTACGGTCAGCTTGGGGCTGGCGGGTTGCCAACACCTTGCTGCGCCTTTGGCTGCCGATACTGATGGCTTTCGTGACTCGGCCAGTACCACCATCACTGCCAGTACAGCCATCGTGCAAACCCAGGCTGCCCAAGCCGCCGCTGCCGCCTATGACTTTGGCATGGACATCTTCCACCCCGTGCAGGGCAAGCAAGGCATGGTGGCCAGCGAGCAGGCACTGGCCAGCCGCATTGGCCTAGAGGTGCTGCAAGCCGGCGGCAACGCCATTGATGCCGCCGTGGCCGTGGGCTTTGCCCTGGCCGTGGTACTGCCCAATGCAGGCAATATCGGCGGTGGTGGCTTTATGCTGGCGCACCATGCGGCCAGCGGCCAGACCATTGCACTGGACTTTCGCGAAACTGCACCCAAAGGGGCGCACCGCGATATGTACCTAGATGCGCAAGGCCAAGTCATCAACGGCCAGTCGCTCTACACCCATTACGCCGTGGGCGTGCCGGGCACGGTGGCTGGCCTGACCCATGCCCTAGAGCGCTGGGGCAGCCTGCCGCTAGCGCAGGTGATGCAACCGGCCATCAACCTAGCCGAGCAAGGCTTTACCGTCAGCCCCACCCTGGCCAAGATGCTGGCGCGTGAGCGCAACACCCTCGCCCCCTGGCCAGCCAGCCAAGCCATCTTCTGGAAGAACGGCCAGCCCCTGCCCGCAGGCGAGCCGCTGGTGCAAAAAGACCTGGCCGCCTCCCTGCGCCTGATTGCCAGCCAAGGCGCAGCCGCTTTCTACCAAGGGGAGATTGCCGAAAAAATCGCCGCAGAAATGGCTCCCTACCCCGGCAGCATCACCCGCCAAGACCTGGCCAGTTACCGCGTGATAGAGCGCCAGCCCATTCTGGGGCAATACCGGGGCTATCAGGTGGCCACCATGCCACCGCCCTCCTCGGGCGGGGTGCATTTGGTGCAAATGCTCAATATGCTGGAGCCGCAGCCCCTGGCCGAATGGGGCGCAGGTAGCGCACAAAGCCTGCACTACATGACCGAGGCCATGAAGCTGGCCTACGCCGACCGCGCCCACTACCTGGGTGACCCAGACTTTGTGCCCGTACCCGTACAGGGCTTGACCGACAAGCGCTACGCCCAGCAACTAGCCACCAGCATCCAGCCCCAGCAGGCACGCCCGGCGCAGCAAATTCGCCCCGGCCAGCCCCAGCCCTATGAAAGCGGCCAGACCACCCACTTTAGCGTGGTGGATGGCGCAGGCAATGCCGTAGCCGTCACCTACACCCTGAACACCAATATGGGCAGCGGCATCGTCGCCCAAGGCACGGGCATTTTGCTGAATAACGAAATGGACGACTTTGCCGCCAAGCCCGGCGTAGCCAACGCCTACGGCCTGGTCGGTGGCGAGGCCAATGCCGTAGCCGCTGGCAAACGCCCCCTGTCCTCCATGACCCCGACCATTGTGTTGCGGGACGGCAAGCCCGTACTGGTTACCGGCAGCCCTGGGGGGCCGCGCATCATCACCACCGTGCTGCAAACCCTGGTCAACAGCCTAGACCACGGCATGAACCCCGCGCAAGCAGCCGCCCAGCCGCGCTTTCACCACCAATGGATGCCTGATGAGCTGCGCCTGGAGCAAGGCTTCTCGCCCGACACCATTGCCTTGCTGCGCCAGCGCGGCCATAACTTAGCCATCAAACCCGCCATGGGACGCACCCAGACGATTGAAGTGCGTGGCGGCCTGCTTTATGGCGCATCTGACCCACGCAATCCTGATGGGCAAACGCTGGGGTATTAAGGCAGATTGCAAGGCATGGCCTACCCCCCGCTTGCCCTTTAGCAGCCATGGGCTTCCTGTTGTCGTTTCAAGGACAAAAAAAGGTTCTGAGGTAAGCTCAAGCGTTGTATTTTTCAGTAGCTGCCCACAGGGCGAACGAAGGCAGCTACCTTGCTTTTCTTTCGTTTCCATTTCTTTAGTTTCAGGCTATGACCCAAGAACTCTCCCCCGCTGAAATCGCCCTGCGCGATGCCGCCCGCGACTACCACTGCAACCCCAGCAAGGGCAAAATTTCCGTCACCCCCACCAAGCCGCTGTCCAACCAAAGCGACCTCTCCCTGGCCTACTCCCCAGGCGTGGCCTACCCCTGCCTGGACATTCAGGCCGACCCCAGCAAAGCCTTTGACTACACCGCGCGCGGCAACCTGGTCGGCGTGATTACCAACGGCACCGCCGTACTCGGCCTGGGCGATATTGGCCCCCTGGCAGGCAAGCCCGTCATGGAAGGCAAGGGCTGCCTGTTCAAAAAATTTGCCGGTGTAGATGTGTTCGACATCGAGCTGGACGAGCGCGACCCCGACAAACTTATCGACATCATTGCCGCGCTAGAGCCGACCCTGGGCGGCATCAACCTGGAAGACATCAAAGCGCCCGAGTGCTTCTATATCGAGCAAGAACTCTCCAAGCGCATGAACATCCCCGTCTTCCACGACGACCAGCACGGTACGGCCATCATCTCCAGCGCGGCGCTGATTAACGCGCTAGAGCTGGTGAACAAAGACATTGCCCAGGTGAAAGTGGCCGTCTCTGGCGCAGGCGCTGCGGCCATTGCTTGCGTTACCGTCATGATGGGCTTGGGCGTGCGCCGCGAGAACGTCTTTATGTGCGACTCCAAGGGCGTGATTCACACCGAGCGCAGCAACTTGGATGCCTCCAAAGCCCAGTTTGCACAAACCACCGAAGCGCGTACCCTGGCCGATGCCGTCAAAGATGCCGACGTGTTCTTGGGCTGCTCCGCCCCCGGCGTGCTGACGGCAGACATGCTTAAAACCATGGCCGCCCACCCCATTATTTTGGCGCTGGCCAACCCCGAGCCTGAGATTCGCCCCGAGCTGGCCAAGGCCGTGCGCCCCGATTGCATCATCGCCACTGGCCGCTCTGACTACCCCAACCAGGTCAACAACGTGCTGTGCTTCCCCTACATCTTCCGGGGCGCGTTGGACTGCGGCGCTAGCAAAATCACGGAAGCAATGAAACTGGCCTGCGTGCGTGAAATTGCCGCCCTGGCCAAGCAGGATGTGAGCGTAGAAGTCGCCGCCGCCTACCAGGGTAAAGAACTGAGCTTTGGCCCCGAATACCTCATCCCCACGCCGTTTGATAGCCGCCTGATTCTGCGCATTGCCCCCGCTGTGGCGAAAGCGGCGGAAGAATCTGGCGTAGCCACCCGCCCGATTGCCGACTACGCCGCCTACCGCGAAAACCTGACGCGCTTCGTCTATCAAACCAGCATGATTATGCGCCCCGTGTTTGCCGCCGCTAAGGCCAACCCCCAGCGCGTAGCCTATGTGGAAGGCGAAGACGAGCGCGTACTACGCGCCGTGCAAACCATTGTGGAAGAAGGCTTGGCCAAACCTATTTTGATTGGCCGCCCCACCGTGATTGCCGACCGCATCGCCAAAGCTGGCTTGCGCTTGGAAGCGGGCAAAGACTTTGAAGTCTGCGACCCCGAGGACGACCCACGCTACCGCACCTACTGGGAGGAGTACCATCGCTTGATGGGGCGCAGCGGTGTCAACCCCGAAACCGCCAAAAAGGTACTGCGCCGCTCCAACACCGCCATTGGCTCCATGCTGGTCAAGCTGGGCGATGCCGATGCCATGATTTGCGGCCTGGTGGGGCGCTTTGACCGTCACCTGAACCACATCCGCGAAATTTTGGGTCAAGCCCCTGGCGCCAAGCAAATGGCCACCGTCAACGCCTTGTTGATGGAAGGACGCACCCTGTTTATTGCCGACACCTATATCAACGAAGACCCCAACGCCCAAGAGCTGGCCGACATCGCCTTCATGGCCGCTGAGGAGGTGCGTCGCTTTGGCATCCCGCCCAAAGTGGCCTTTGTCTCGCACAGCAACTATGGCTCTTCCAGCCGTAAATCGGCTCTGAAAATGCGCCAGGCGCGTGACCTGTTTGTAGCCGCCCACCCGCATATTGAATGCGACGGCGAAATGCACGCCGATGCCGCCCTAGACGAAAGCGTGCGCGAGCGTGCCATGCTAGAAACCAGCCTGGAGGGCGAGGCCAATATCCTTATCTGCCCCAATCTGGATGCGGCCAACATTTTGTTCAATGTGCTGAAAACTACCGTCTCGCACGGCACGACCATTGGCCCCGTTTTGATGGGAGCGGCGCAGTCGGTACACATCCTTACCCCCTCGGCCACCGTGCGCCGCGTGGTGAATATGACGGCTTTGGCAGCGGCCAAGGCGCAGCAAAAAGGCGCGGACAAGGCGTAATAAGCGCGAAATAAGCGCAAAATACGCCAAAAAGCCGCCTCTGTTATTAGAGGCGGCTTTTTTTATTTCAGCCACAGCGCTCGCCACAGCACCGGCGAGCACCACAGGCGCAGCAAGCTCGTCACATGCCAGCGCAAATGCTGCCATTGGCGATGGCTGGCGCGTGTGCCTTGGTGCAGCACTTTAGCGTTAGGCGCAGCCGCCAATTGCCAACCGGCTAGGCGCAGACGCAGGCATAAATCGACATCTTCACAATACATAAAGTAGCGCGTATCAAAGCCACCGACCTGCTGCCACGCAGTACGCGGAATGACCATGCACGCGCCGTTCACCCAATCGGTGCGCTGCTCGGGTTGGCGCAGAACGCGCCTGCGCCATAGCGCTATGGGTGTGGGTGCTTGACGTTGGCTGTCTTGCAGGCGGCCTTGTGTATCGACTTGCAGGGGGTAGGCGCAGCCCACGTTCGCCGTAGGGGGAGCCGCAGAAGTGGCCGCAGCCATTAACGCCTCCCAAGGCGGCTGCTCGGGTAGCAGGCTGACATCGGGGTTGAGGATGCACAACCAATCTTCGGGTGCATCGGCCAGCGCTTGGTTGTGATTGGCTCCAAATCCTTGCGGGTGCGGATTGTGGCGGATTTCTAAGGTGAACGGCCAGCTGTTGGCGCTAGGCGGTTGCAGCGCTAACGCTAACGCTGGCTCTGGGATGTTGAGGGTCAGCACCACGCGGCGCAACTGCGCCGGAGCGCTGTCGGCAATTTGCCCCAGCAGGCGCTGCACCTGCTGGCCGTGGCCGTGGCTGACCACGGAAATCACCAGCGTAGGCGGCGGCGTGGGCATGGGTGGCGCTGGCCGCTTACTTAGGGCTGCTGCTGGCTGCTGGGGGTCAGCCACTGATTAACGCGCTGCACACTGGCCAAGCGCTCTTGTCCCGCCAGACCGTCGAGTTTGATACCCGCCAGCACATAGCTATAACGCGCTTGGGCTAAATCGCGCTGGGCGAGGGTGAGTTGCTGCTCGGCATTGAGCACATCCACCGTAGTGCGTACACCCGCTTGCTGCGATTTTTGGCTGGACAGCAGCGCTTGCTGCGCCGAGCGCACGGCCTGCTCCAGAGCGGCAATACGCAGCACGCCTTCGGTCATGGCGCTGAATTGCTCATGAACCTGAACGCTTAAATCTTGGCGCACGGCTTGCAGGGCTTGCTCGGTGCGCTCTTGCTCGGCCAGGGCTTGGCGCACGCTGGAGTTAATAGCGCCGCCTGCGTACAGAGGCACATTCAGTTGTACGCCGATGTATTTTTGTTTATGCACGGTGTTAACGCTGGTCACCGAATCGCTGTCTGAGCGGGAAATGGCGGCAATCAAATCCAGCGTTGGCTTGTGACCGGCTTCGGCCTTGCGCACCTCTAGCTTGGCCGCTTCGGCTTGGGCACGCAGGCTGCGCAGTTGCGGACTAGCGTCTTCGGCCAGCGCCACCCAGTCTTGCAGCAGGGGCGGCTGAGGGGCATGGGGGGCAAAGCGCTGGCTGTCGAGGTCGGCCAAGGCATCTAAGGCGCTGCCATCGGGCTGGCCGGTGAGCACTTGCATGCGCTGGCGCATGATGCTCAGGTTTTGCTCGGCTTGCAGGATTTGGGCGTGTGCCAAGTCAACCCGCGCTTGGGCTTCGTCAACGTCGGTGCGCACGCCGCTACCTGCGTTGAAACTTTGTTGCGCCGCGTTGAGCTGCTCGGTAAATGCGGTTTGCTGCGCTTGGCTCAGGCGCACCTGCACTTGCGCCAGCAGCGCGTCAAAGTAGGTTTGTGCGACGCGCTCTAGTAGGTTGTCCTCATTGCTTTGCAGATTGGCCTGGGCATCTTCTACTTGCGCCTTGGCTTGGGCAATGCTGGCCACTAGCGCGGGGCGGTAGAGCGGCTGGCGCAGTTGCAGGGCTTGATTGCTGCTGTCATAGCTGCGCTTGGTGGTGGTGGCTTGGCCGAGGATGTTGGCGCTTTGCGTTTCCAAGTTGTTGCGCATCTGGCTGGCCGAGAGCGAAAGATTGGGCAAACGCTGGGCGCGCGCTTGGGGCAGGCGCTCCTGAGCGCTTTGCGCCGCAGCGCGTGCCGAGAGGATGCGCGGGTCGTGCTGCTGGGCGGCTTCGTAGGCGCTGGCAAAGTCCATCGGCGCTGCCCAAGAATTAAGGGCGAATAGACCAGAGAAGAGGCCAGAGGAAAGGGCTAGTGCAATTCGTAGTTTGTTGTTGGTCATAAAAATTTACTCCTCAGTCATCGAGGCGGCAATGCGCTTGGTCAGGGGGTGGAGCAGATAGGTCATCAAGGTGCGCTCACCGCCTTTGAAGATGACTTCCACCGGCATCCCAGGATGCAGTTGGCGGCTGCCGAGTTTTTCCTGGCCTTCGCTGGTGACGAGCACCCGCGCAAGGTAATACATCGCGCCGGTTTGCTGGTCGGTGAGTAAGTCGCCCGAGATGGTCTCTAGCTGCCCCTGCACCACCAATTGCGGCGAGTTGGCAAAGGAGGAAAAGCGCACATCCACCGCCATGCCCTTGTGAACGCGGTCAATCATGTGGGGCGGGACGTGGGCTTCGAGCATCAGCTGTGCGCCTTGGGGCACGACATCCATCAGTTTTTGACCGGCTTGCACCACGCCGCCCACGGTTTGGATAGCCAGACCCACCACTTGCCCGCTGGCGGGTGAGCGGATTTCGGTGCGCTCTAAATCGTTGCTGACGGCACGGTATTTTTCCCCGTCCGAAAGCGCTTGGCGACTGACCTCAGCCAGTTGGGTTTCGACTTCTTTACGGTATTCCTGCTGGCGCGAGAGCGAGCGCTGGCGTAACTCAGCAATGCCGCTCAGGGCACGCATGGTATTACCTTGCAGATCGGCCAATGCGGTGCGGATGTCGGCTTGAGCGCGTTCCATCTCTAGCTGGCGGTTGCGCGGGGCGTAGCCATCTTTGACCAACTGGCGCAGAGGCGTTAGCTCTTGCTGAAGTAGCTCTAGCTGACCTTCGCGGCTGGCTTGCATCTGTTTATAGGATTGCAGCAAGCCCTCTTGCCCGCGAATGCTTTCCTGAATAGATTGCAAATCGGCCTTGAGCTGGGCGCGTCGTGCGGTAAAAAGCTGCTCTTGGTTGCGCACGAGGCGGGCAATTTGTGGGTCTTTTTCGGCAGCTTCTAGTAGCTGCGGTTCAAATTCGGGCTTCTTCGCTCCGACTTGCTCGGCTTGCAAGCGCCCCATCATGGCCAGCAGCCCCAGATAGCTTTGGCGCACGCTTTCGTAGTTGGCCTTGGCAACGGCATCGTCTAGTTTGATAACGATTTGGTCTTGCTCCACGATGTCGCCTTCGCGCACCAGCACTTCTTGCACGATGCCGCCGCTCAAGTGTTGGACGGCTTTGCGCTTGGTATCGAGCGCCACCATGCCCTGACTGGGGACACCTTCGTCCAGCGGTGCCAGTGATGCCCACAGCAAAAATCCGCCAAAACCCAGCGCCAGCGCCCATAGGCCGATGCGTCCGGCGCGGCCAAAGTCGCCGCCGTCTTCAGGCGCAGGGGCAGAGGGCTTGGCCGCAGCTTGTGCAGCCTGTTGCTGGGCTTTGGCGGCAAGCGCGGCTTGCATGGCCAGGCTTTTGTCGGAGTGCTCCCCCTGTGGGGGCTGCGCGGGGGTGGAGGGGCTTAAAGCGTTACTCAT
>JAHAYB010000293.1 GCA_018384835.1 Comamonas sp. | reverse complement strand
GTGCGGATAAGCCCGCTAGGCGTTTGCGCTCCACGTCTGAGCGCAGGCGCACCGCGCCCGCTGCTTGCAATAGCGCCAGCGCGACGGTGGATTTGCCCGAGCCAGATAGGCCATGCGTCATCAGCAAGCGGGTGGGTAGGGGCTGGCTCAAGGCGACCGCGCCGCTGGCGTAGTCGGGCAGGCCAGTTTCTGCCTCTTTGCCCGCTGTGCCTTGGAAGGCGGCGGCCATGGCGCGTACCGCTGCGCGATAGACCTCGTACACCTGCAAGACGGCCAGCCCGGCGTAATCACCGGTGTGGCTGAGGTAGGCATCCAAAAAGCCCCAGGCCAGGTCGGGGCGGCCATGCAGCTTCAAATCCATGGTTAAAAAGGCGATGTCGGCCATGGGGTCGAGCCAGCGGAAGGCCGGTTCAAACTCAATGCAGTCAAAGGCGGTGATAGCGCCTTGCCAGCGCACGATGTTGCCCAGGTGCAGGTCGCCATGGCCTTCGCGTATCCAGCCTTGGGCGCGGCGCTGGCTCCATAGCGGCTGCATACGCGGCGCGGCAGCTTGCCACCAGGTTTGCAGTGCTTGCACCTGCTCTGCCCATTGCGGCGGGGCAACGTTGGCCAGGGTGGCCAGCACTTGGCCAATGGCCTGCTCTACCTGCTGGGCCGTGCCCCAGGGGGCATCGGGCGCGGCTTGCGGTGCTTGGGCGTGGAATTGCGCCAGTTGCTGGGCAAAGTCTTGAAACTCGGGCAGGGCAATATCACCGCGCAGCACCAGTTGGCGCAATTCTTGGTCGGCATCAAAGCGGCGCATTTTCAGCGCCCAGTCCAGCACGGGGGCAGCAGCATCGGGCTGGGGGGTGAAAGCGGGCGCGGCGGGGCTGCCGGTAATGGCTAGGCGCTCTTGGTACAAATCGGGGGCGAGGGGCAGATTCAGGCGCAACTCTTCTTGGCTGAAGTGGGTACGCGCCTCTAGGCTGCGAAAGTCGGCAAACGGCAGTTGCACCGGGCGCTTGAATTTGTACACCTGCTCAGGCAGCAGCAGCAGGCGCGAGAGGTGGGTTTCAATCACCTCAAAACGGCCATCGGGGGCAAGCTGGGCGGCCAGGGCTTGTACCAAGGCAGCGGCTTGCTCGTCGGTGTAATCAGCGCTGACAGGATTAGCGGGGGGGTTAGCAGAGGGATTAGGGGGTGTGGCAATAGTCATGGCGGCGGTTTTAACACAGAGCCTATGCTTTGCTATGCAAGCCTCTGGGGATGTGCTGCATCAATACCTTGGTATTTGCGCTAGAACCTAGCCTAGGCCGCAAACCAGGCCAAATCTGGCCTAGTAGCGGTAACCCC